>DMJL01000264.1 GCA_003451785.1 Bacteroidales bacterium | reverse complement strand
TATAAAATAACCACTTGATGAAATTATGTCGATCACCAAAACACTTTGAGATGCCCAGATTATCAATTTTTTGTTCTTTAATGGCGATTGACCAACTATCCAACAGCAGCCCCGAGATTTAGCATTTGTTGCCATATTCTACCCCGTTATTAGAATAATCCTATTGCGTAATCTGGGTTTATAATTCACACTCAAAGCGTTGTAATCAAGGCTTTGAATGTGAATTGCAATTACTTGGTTAGGCAATTTGGCTGGCTATTTGCCTATGCAAAACTTCGAAAAAATTTCTTCAAGTACTTCATTATTAGTTACTTCCCCCGTAATTGAGCCAAGGTGAAATAAGGCATCTCTCAGATGGAATGCCAACAAATCGCCTGATAATTTTTGTTCTATTCCATTTCTAATGTCTTGCAGTGCATCTGAAGTTCTCAAAAGTGCTTCGTAATGCCTTGCGCTGGTAACAATGGTCTGATTTTCTTCCTGCGATTGCATGGCTACAAATTTCATAAGGCTATCCGTAATCAGGTGGATGTTCTGATTGCGTTTGGCCGACACAAAGACCGTTTCCATTTCTACCAAATCGGGAAAATAGTTCGGGATTTCTTCAATCAAATCGAGTTTATTGGCTACCAAAATGATGTGCTGATTATCATCTTGGAATTTCTCTTTAAATTCTCTGATGGTCTCGGTGATTTCTTCAAAAGTAGTTTCGCTAACATCGAATAGGTACAATACAATTGCTGCTTGTTTTATTTTTTGATAGGTCCTTTGAATGCCAATGGATTCTATCACATCAAAACTGTCTCTCAGTCCGGCAGTATCAATAAATCTGAATGCAACGCCATCTATGGTCATAGTATCTTCAATGGCGTCTCGTGTTGTGCCCGGAATGTCGCTCACAATGGCTCGCTCTTCTTTTACAAGCAGGTTGAGTAGTGTAGATTTGCCCACATTGGGCTTTCCGATAATCACAACCGGAATACCATTTTTGAGTACATTGCCCATGCTAAAGGATTGTTTTAGGGTGGCAATTTCGGCATCAATTGCATCAAGAAGCGTACTAAGATCGTTACGGCTGGCAAATTCTAAATCTTCTTCACTAAAGTCGAGCTCCAGTTCAATAAGACCCGAAAAGGTGATAAGTTGCTGCCTAAGTACTTTTATCCGTTCAGAAAAATGACCCCGCATTTGGTTGTAGGCAATTTGTTGGGATAAGGTGCTGTTAGAAGCAATTAGGTCTGCTACCGCTTCGGCCTGCGACAGGTCTATGCGTCCGTTGAGAAATGCATTGAGGGTAAACTCTCCCGGTCGTGCCACCCGGGCACCGTGTTCTATCAAAATCTGGAGTATTTGTTGCTGAATAAATGGCGAACCATGGCAGGAAATCTCCACAAGATTCTCACCGGTGTAAGAATAGGGCTTTTGAAACTTGGTAATCATAACTTCATCCACAGGCTGTCCGTGGTTTTCAAAAGTTCCCAAAACTACTTTTTGCACAGGAATTTCTTCAAAGCTGGTGTATTTTCGATATGCTTTAAAGCTGTTGGAAACTATCTGAAAAGCTTGTGGGCCAGAAATTCTCACTACTGCGATTGCAGCCAACCCGGGGGCAGTTGCAATAGCACAAATTGTTTCGTTGTTGAGATGTGTTATCATTGTTAGAAGAATTTACTGTTCGACCTACCAGTTGTTTTAGAACGATAAACTTAGTGTTTTTTTTTGAAAAAAAGATTTGGTTCTCCCTTGCTTTCCAAAATCCTTTATTTTTGATAACCCAAACACTAAAATTAATCAAATATGAGCGTATTAGTTGACCAGCAAACGCGGCTTATTGTACAAGGTATTACAGGCAAGGAAGGTACATTTCATGCCAGTCAGATGATAGAATATGGCACTATTGTGGTGGGCGGAGTGGTCCCCGGCAAAGGCGGCACAACACATCTCGACCGACCTGTATTCAATACTGTGCTTGATGCGGTAAAAGAAGCCGGAGCCAATACCAGCGTAATTTTTGTACCACCCAGTATGGCAGCTGATGCCATAATGGAAGCTGCCGAAGCGGGTATAAGCCTCATTATTTGTATTACCGAGGGCATTCCTATACAAGACATGGTAAAGGTAAAAACCTATCTTGCATCGAAATCGTGCAGACTTATAGGACCCAATTGCCCGGGAGTGATTTCGCCCGGCAAGGCTAAAGTTGGTATCATGCCTGGTTTTATTCACGCCCCTGGCAGCATTGGCATCGTTTCGCGTTCGGGAACATTAGCCTATGAGGCAGTCAATCAGGTTACCCTTTTGGGAATGGGTCAATCTACTTGTATTGGTATTGGTGGCGATCCGGTGCCGGGCACATCCATGAAAGAAGCGGTAGAATTGCTTATGAACGATCCTGACACTGAAGGCATTATTTTGGTAGGAGAAATTGGCGGTAATATGGAAGCCGAAACAGCATTGTATATTAGGGATTATGGAACAAAACCAGTTGTTGCCTTTATATCGGGCAGTTCGGCACCCGAAGGGCGTACTATGGGACATGCAGGAGCCATAATCGGGGGAAAACACGATACTGCTCAAGCAAAAAAAGAAATATTGCAAAGTTGCGGCGTGCATATTGTGGACTCGCCAGCCGACATGGGCAAAGCTATACTTGCCGCATTGGGCAAATAGAAGTTGCCAGCATTAGATTATCAAGGCTTTTCTTCGATCAGGTAATATTGAAATGCGCCAATATCAGGCGGCAGGGTGCGTTCCCTGCCCAGTATATCGTATGGTACTAATAGACCAATGGTTGGGTTGCCCCTGCCTATGGCTGGAGAATTATTCCTAAGCCTAAAATCTTGATTGGCAATATTCTGAAATTGTGGCATCTGGTTTAAGATTAGATTCACCGAACCTTGCAACTGTGCGTTGCTTTGGGTGCGCAACAAACAATGATCGAAAATAAGCGGAATGGCAGAAGCAGGTCGCAAATCGAATTGCAGCTCCTCTGTTAGGTTCCCAAAAATAATGCTATTGGCAAAATACAACCTTTGAAAAGGACGATAGTGTGTATTTCCTAATGCATCTCGAAAAAAGTTATTGAAAACCACCGAAGGAGTGGTTCGTGCAGGACTACCGGGGAGATTAAAATAATTGGCAAATGTACTGTGTTTGAATTCGTAACTTCCTCCTAAAGCAAGCATCAACAAATGTTTACCACAATTAGACACTACCAGATTTTCTGCACGCACATTGCTTCCTTGGGCGAGCAAGCCCACAAGACTTTTATTTTTGATTATGGTATTTCTAATGCGCAAGGTGGGTCTTTGGGTGCTGCCAATACTATCTATATGCAAGCCCACTGTGCCATTTTTTATTATGGCGTAATTAATATCGTGGTCTTTGCTGGCTGCTGATAACCAAATGCGCCCCCATTGCCCGGGCACATTCTCAAAAAACCTTTCTTTTCTGTCGCCTTGAAACACCACAGGGCGTTGTGCCGTACCCTCCACTACCAGTGATGAACCTTCGAGAAATATCAAACTGCTATTGTTGTGCAGATGAATTTGCGTTCCCTCTTGAATGGTCAGCCTTTTACCTCGGGCAACCACTGCCAATCCAAACACCACGAAGGGCAATGAGTCGTTCCAAACGGTATTTTCTGAGATGAGATGATATTGAATGTTCATCACCGGATCTGTAAACTCAGGTCGCAAGAATCGAGCATTTTGACCCCATGCCACAAGATTTACATACTGCTTGTTGCCGTTGAGCGAAAACTCTAAGCTATCAGAAACTATAAATGGAAGGTTTGTTTGTGTAGGATCTATGGTAACTTCCACGAAAAGAAAAATGCTATCGTTGGCAGCAATTTCTATGTTTCTTACCTCAGGTCCTGTGCGCCCATCGGCATTAAAACGAAAAACTGCGCTATTAGCACCTGCAATGCGAATATGCTGTAAAGCAATATCTCGGTTGTGGGTGTTGTGTACCACCAGCCAATGGGTAGATGATCCCACTGTGGCGAAGACCGTGTCGAATAGCACGGTATCTACCGAAAACTTCAGCTGCAAATCAGGAGATAAATCAAATGCATTATCTTGGCAAGAACCCAAAAAAAACAGGAGGGGAATCAAAACAATTATCCCAAAGATTTTTAGAATTCCTCCCATATTATTGGATTTTACACTTTCTATAAAGCAACGCGGTCAGAATTAATAGATTTTATGAAAATGAATGTATTTTGGTAAAAATCCAATTCCCCATCTTCAATAACG
>DMJL01000230.1:2326-9788 GCA_003451785.1 Bacteroidales bacterium | reverse complement strand
CCTGAAAAATGTCCATTACGCCAAATAATTAGATTTTATTGAGCAGAAATAGGAAGCAACCTGCTTGTATATCGGGCTTGCGCCTCCACATCGCTTCGCAACCACGGCTTGGTATGGTATTGATTATCCAAAAACATACCTAACTGATTCAGGTAGTAATCACTTGCGGGAATACCTGAAGTGCCTGTCGGAATCACAACAAAATTTTTATTCCAATTGCCTGGCTGGTAGATGTGGCGTTGTGATGCTCCGTGGGCTACAACAAATGGATTGCGGAAGCTGTATCCCAAAGGATTTACCGTATGATAGCTTCCACCAACAGGGAAAGGACCCTTGTTGAGACCAAGCAACCTATCTAATATCTTCACTCTCCCCATAGGATGGCTAACGGTGAGGGTGTGCAACTCTCCCCATTGCCAACCAGCCGGATTTGCACCAAGTTGTTCACCCAAAAGCTGCAAACTTTCCGAAAAGCTGTATATCACCAATTGGTCGAAAGTCTCAATTTCTGCAGTTTGAACATTGTCAATCCAAGACGAATTTCTGTTGTTCCAAATATGCTCCACAATATTGTTTACAGCTGAGCGGTCTCCCAAAAACTCCGTAAAAAGCTCCTCGCCCATCTCGTCTTTGAGTAGATTGTGAACCAATCGAAGGTAAAACTTGTCGAATATGGCTGGTTGACTTGCTTGGGCTGAATACACCATATCCCAGTTTTGAAGTAATTCGAGTGCTTGGGTTTCTTTTGCATCTAGTGTGGTAGCCTGCAAAATTCCCAAAAGTGCTGGCATATATCGTTGTGCTAACTTTGAGCAAAAATCGCCCAACATTCGCTGGAAATCCTCCGGACTGTGTTTTTCCTGCTGGCCGAGCATCTCCCTTATGCGGTCGATGCGAAATGGCATCGCAAACTGGTATCCAATATGATGCGGGTAGGATTCATCGATAGTGCGATTGTTGGCAGTAGAGATCATGCCGTCGGGCGGATTAAAGACAAAAGGAAGCTCTTCGAAAGGCACCAAGCCCACCCAGTTGTATTGGCTTGTGTGCCCCGGGTAGATAAACAACCCGCCGCCATCATTTCTCATGGGTACTCCTGCAGCAGTTTGCAGGCCAATATTGCCTTCTGTGTCGGCAAAAATCACATTTTGGCTAATGGAAGTCATGCTGCGCAATGCGTTGCGAAAATCGTTCCAGTTGCGTCCATGGTTGAGCAAATACATTGACCTTACTTCGTTGCTGTACAAGTTTCCCGTCCATTGCATAGTAATTGCCTGGTTCTTAATATCGCGAAATTGAGAAATCACGGGACCTCGATGGGTAAATCTTAACTCGCGCACTACTGTATCGCCGTCGCTAACTGCAATCCGCTCCTGCCTGATTTCTACAGGCAGCCATTCATCGTTGTACAAATATAGGTCAGGATTTTCCGGATTAAGGGTTTCTAAAAAGAAGTCGGCATCGTCAACATACACATTGGTCATACCCCATGCAAAATGATTGTTATGACCCACTATTACAAATGGTTGCCCAGGCAATACCACGCCAGATACCTTCATGCGTCCTTCCACCTCGTGCTTCATTTGATACCATATCCCGGGCGACCCAAAGCCCAAGTGCATATCGTTGGCCAAAATGGGATAACCGGTAGTACTTCTATTCGGGGATACAGCCCACGAATTGCTCGCACTAAACACTTCCAGCCCCAAGTCTCCAAGTTTGGATGCAGGTCTTAGCAATGCAGATAATGCACCTATGGCATCGCCTTGGGGTGTGGGATAAACAAATGTGGGGTGGTGTGCCATATTGGGAAGCAACTGCAAGAATTTCTCTTCATCTAAGTGTTGTTTCAGCTTATGCAGTGTAGCCTCTATTTGCCATGCACCAGAAAGATCCCAAGCCATGTACCCGATTAGATTCACAGAATGTATGGGTTGCCAAGGTTCGGGCTTATATCCAAGCAAGGTAAATTCGGGAGGCAATTGGTTGCCTTGTAACTCAATGAAGTGATTTACACCATTGCTAAATGCCTCCAAAGCCGACATCACATCTGGCTCTGTACCACTAAGCACCTTATTGGATTTTTCGGGTATGCGCAAGGCGCGAAGCAGAAGATCGGTTTCAATCATATCCTCACCAAATATTTCTGAAAGCCGTCCCATGGTTACTCGTCTCAGCAAGTCCATTTGCCAAAGTCTATCTTGTGCCATCACAAAGCCAACTGCAAAATATAGATCGTTTTCATTTTTTGCAAAAATGTAGGGGATAGCATGCTGATCGCGAAAAACGGTTACTTCTTCCTTCAAATAGGGGGCTTCTAAGGTAAGGTTGTAATCTGGCAAAGCTCTACGGGCTATATGCCTAAGCGTAATAGCTGATGCAACTATTGCTACAACTATCAGAATAGAAAGCGCAATAAGAATCTTTTTCAAAAGTTTCATAGAAAGCGGTTTTAGGTTTGGGAGCTAAATGTACAAACAAAAATGCTCAATTCCCAAATTTAACCTAAAGTGTATTTCTCAACCACTCTGATTTGAACAACCTATGCAAGTACATTTAACAGACAATCAATAATTTATAATCTAAATCAACTCACTAAATTGGCAAAATAAAACCACTTTGGAAGGAGTTCTACCGAAATTTGGAGTCAAAGAAAAGTAGCCAGTAATTGGCAAACTATTGACGATATAATCTTACAGGGCGGAATTTGAAATTCCGCCCTGTAAAGGTAAAAACGCCGCTAAATACTAACAAATCGAATGACACCGTTTTAAATATCTACTCGAAATCAATTGTTTTTCGCCCGTCTTGTTCTAATAGACACTACATTATCGTGTTGGTACAGCCGCTGTGCTTCCTCTCCTTTAAAAACATTTATATGCACAATATCGCTTGCTGAGGGCAGTATCTCGTTCAAATCCGCCATGGCAATATCCACTTTATTTCCATCTATAAATATGGTTGGCTGCACAGCTCCTTCATCTCTGGTTAATCTTAGGTTTTCCATGTTAATTTCAAATCTTTTGCCATTTATGTACCCATAACCTTCTATCCGGGTTATTCGCGGAGATTCATCAGCCGTGGCTGTTGTTGGTGGATTTTCTTTGGCATCAAGCACAAAGCGAAATGGCATATTGAATTGTACCCTTACCGGTTGACCTCTTTGTCGGCCAGGAATCCAGTTGGGCATTGATTGTATCACACGAATTACTTCCTCATCGCAACCATAGCCTATGCCTCTAATTATACGCGGGTTGGTAATTCTTCCGTCTTTTTCGATCACAAAACTAACAAACACTGTTCCCTGTATCCCTGCTGCACGAGCTTCTTCCGGATATCTGAGGTTGGTCCTGATAAAATTAAACCTAGCCTCTTCACCACCCGGAAATCGCGGAAATTCCTCTACCACGGTGAATATAGTTTCTTCATCTGCAGGTCTCTCAGGTTCACGGGGGCTTGCAGGAGGGGTAGTTTCAGTTGCTGCAATACTTAAATCAGTACTGGAAACTTCTTGTGTGGCCATAAGTTGCTTTTCCATTGGCTGTGCGGCCTTTAGTGGATCGGTCTGCAACATGGTGATGCCTGCAAAAAGCAGGACTGTGGCAGCAATTCCGAAAAGATAACCCGGCAAGGGTTTTCTTGAAGTTTGATTCATCATCATGATTCTTTGTTTTAAAGGTGAAACATTAAACGGATTGGTTATAGGCAAATTGTAACTTTTGAAAGAGAAATTTACCATAAGTTGCTGATATGCAATCTTATCAACATTTTGCCCTAAGACGAAGCGGTCGGCCTCGAACTCGTGTTGCTGTTTTAATTGGCGGCGCAAGTACCAAATTGCCGGATGAAACCAAAAAACAACACTTAGCATTTCCACCAAAATCAGGTCGAGAGAGTGCAACTTCAAAACATGTGCCTTCTCGTGCAGCAAAATATTATCCAGGGCAGGGTCGGTGAGTAGTCGCTCAGGAACAAAAACCAGACGAAAAAAACTGAAAGGCGATCGGTCTGTTTTGGTGGGTATTACCAACAATCCGTTTATCAACTTACCCTTGAGCACGCGCCACATAGATGCCAAATAAATTAAGCTGAAAAAGAAACGCAGAAAAATCATCAGGCTGATTATTAATGAAATTAACACCAAACCCTCTGTACTAAAAAGAATATCCTGAACAAGAAGCCTCGACTCTTCAATATTTCCCGAAGCACGAATCACAACTTCGGGAAGCATTATTGCTCCGGGACTTTCTGACACCGAACTTGCATGGTATGGCATCAAACCCACCCCCAAAATGAGAGAAACCACCAACCCACCCATGATAAAAAACCGCCCAAAGCAGGGATTGCACTTAGGCTTTATCAGAAAATGAAACAAAATGCCTAATACCAAAATATAACCCGATGTCCAAAAAAGGTATTCAAACAATGCGCTCATGGTATTTAATTTTTAAAAAAATGTACTTGGTTTTCCCACACCCGAATAACCGCTTAGTCGCTTATCATACTCATCGTATTACACAAGTCTAATCAACTTTTCCCTGAAAAAATAAGAGAGTGAATCATCTCATCTGCAAACTACCCTCCGCTAATCCTAAACGCCCATCATTTCTGCTTCTTTCTTATTTCATCGTCAATAATTCGCTTTAATTCTTCCAACTCGGTAACGGTCAAACCTTTTTCCTGCGAAAAGAAGGAAACCATTTGCCTGTAGGAGTCGCTGAAGTATTTGGTCAAAATGCCTTTCATCATGTCCCGTGTGTAGATTTTCTTTTCCACCAAGGGGAAGTATTCATGGGTTTTGCCAAATGCCTTGTGAGCAACAAAACCTTTCTGCTCGAGTATGCGCACAATTGTGGATACGGTGGTAATGGCCGGTTTGGGTTCGGGAAGCCTATCCCGAATGTCTTTCACAAAACCTTTTTTGATGTCCCACAAAATTTGCATTACCTGCTCCTCGGCTTTTGTAAGTTCTTTCATTTGCAATTCATTTATTTTGGGGTGGCTGCATGGCATTGCTGTTTCACCATTGGGAAGCTATTGCCACAATCGCAATATCGCAAAGCATCCAATCCATGCTTTTTTGTTCAAAATTCGTACCAAAGATAACTAATTTTTTAGTTTGATAACTAATTTCTTAGTTGTTTGCTAAAAAAATTTCCCATTCTTTTGGGAATGGGAAAAAATTCTGATTATCAGCAAGATAATCTTCTGTAAAAGAAATCGCTTGAGTATTTTTTTAGAAAACCCTCTTTTCGTTTTTTTGCAGAAGTTTGGCAAGCTGTTCGGCAGGATTTGCAAATCGATTGGCAAACATCATAGCCGCAATGGCGTAGGGCTTAAAGCCTGCTTCTTGGTAAGTAAGCAAACGGTATTTCTCAAAAACCTCGGCACTTACTTCACCTTCCTTGCACGACACACCGCTAATGTCGGCAGGAAGGCAATGCATATACAGAGCATCTTGGTTTTTGGTTACTTTCATCTTATCGGCATTGTATTCCCAATTTTTGTGTTCCGCGTTGCGAGCCAAACACACTTTTTCCAGTTCAACAAGGCCTTGTTTGTCGCCTTTGGTGAGTAGTTGTGTACGCTGCTCCATCACCTTAAAGGGAGCCCAACTCTTTGGATAAACAATATCTGCATCTTTCATGGCCGCCTTCATATCGTGGCTCACCTGCAAACTGCCTCCACTTGCTTTGGCATTGTTGCGAGCAAGGTCAACTATTTCGGGGATCAACTCATACCCTTCAGGATAAGCAAGTTTCACATTCATTCCGAATCTGGTCATGAGTGCTATTACTCCCTGTGGTACCGAAAGGGGCTTACCATAGCTTGGTGAATATGCCCACGACATCACAATCTTTTTCCCTTTAAGGTTTTCTAAGCTACCGAAGTGATTCTTTAGGTGCATAAGGTCGGCCATGCTCTGGGTTGGGTGGTCCATATCGCATTGTAGATTTACGATACCCGGACGCACGGGTAGCACACCTTTGGCAAAGCCTTCGTTGAGGCTTGCACCTACTTCGCGCATGTATTTATTGCCTTCTCCCAAGAAAATATCATCCCGAATTCCTATAATATCTGTAAGGAACGATATCATCTGTGCGGTTTCGCGGGTTGTTTCCCCGTGAGAAATCTGCGACTTCTCTTCGTCCATATCTTGCACTGCGAGTCCAAGCAAATTGGCAGCCGACGCAAAACTGAAACGGGTGCGGGTTGATTTATCGCGGAAGATAGAAACAGCTAATCCGGAGTCGAAAACCTTCGAAGAGATGTTTTCCTGACGCATTTGCATCAGTATGCCCGCCAGTTCGAGGATATATACCAGCGATGCATCGCTTTTTTCCCATGTTAATAAAAAATCTTTTTGAAACAAATCGCCGGGCATGGTGCCCAAGGCTTCAATCCTTTTTTTTAAGTCCATTTTTTAATGTTTTAATAATTCGATATTTTTTGTGTATTACTTCTTTGCGAATTCGATTGCTAGCGCAGCATAGAAGGCTGTGGCGGCTACTAGGTCGCTAATGGGGGTTTTTTCGTTGGGTGCATGAGCCAATACTTCGTTGCCCGGACCAAAACCTATAACCGGAATGCCATAGTATCCGTTGATGGTTACTCCGTTGGTAGAGAATGTCCATTTATCAATCCGAGGCTTTTTCTCAAATGTTTTCTCAAATGTTTCGGCGGCCAATTGTATCATAGGATGCTCCTCCTCGAGTTTCCAAGTGGGATAGTATTTTTCCATACCATATCGCAATCCTGTAAACGATGTTTCTTCGTAATTGAGCATCTCTACCTTTGCATTCAAACCTTCTATGAGTGCTTCGATTTCTTTGATGGCCGATTCTTTGGTTTCGCCCCAAGTAAGGCGGCGGTCTAAATGTATGCGCGCATAGTCGGCAACAGCACATAAAGATGGACTTGTAGAAATTATCTCCGAGATGGTTACGCTACCTCTTCCCAGAAATGGGTCGAAGGCAAGTCTTTCATTGAGTTTTTCAATCTCTAAAGCAGTGCGCGATGCCATATAAATGGCGTTTACGCCTCGCTCGGGTGCAGAGCCATGGGATGAAACACCATAAAAATGCACATGAATCTCCATTCTGCCTCTTTGCCCCCTGTAAATGCCCAGGTTGGTAGGTTCGGTAACTACAACCACATCGGGTTTTATTCCTTCTTCTTCCACAATATATTTCCAACAAAGGCCATCGCAATCTTCTTCTATTACACTTCCTACAAAATAGATTGTGAGATCGTTGTGCAATTGCAATTCTTTGAGGATACGACCGGCGGTAACGAAAGCAGCAGCACCACCCTTTTGGTCAACAGTACCGCGACCGCATACAAAGCCATCTTTTATTTCGCCTGCCAAGGGGTCGAAGTGCCAATTACCCAGATGCCCAATATCCACAACATCCATGTGGGCATCAAAGGCAATGATTTTTTTACCGTTTCCAATGCGACC
>DMJL01000230.1:0-1945 GCA_003451785.1 Bacteroidales bacterium | reverse complement strand
TGCATAAGTTCTTCCTGAACACCCTTCTCCTGCAAGCTAAGCGACTTGTGCTTAATGAGTTGCGACAAGTTGTTTGCAGTATATTGGCTATACTGCTCGGCAAGGGTGTTTACCATCTTTAGTGTACTTTCCATATTATTAGAGTTTTTTGTGCCAACTTTCAAGCATCGGTGCTTGGTGCAAATTACATTGCAATGCACTCTGTTTCTAAGGTTGGGTTAGAGCTGATTATAAATATTGTATTCGGTTTTTATGATTATATGCCGGTTTACGACAATTTATTTTTATAATTCTCATAAGAGAAGGTTCGGAGCAGTTCAAAACTGCCATCTTCCCTAAAAATGCCTATTGCCGGATGCTTTACCCCATTAAAAAAAGTGGTTTTTACCATCGTGTAATGTATCATGTCGTCGAAAACCACTTTGTCGCCCACCTTAAGGTCGGTACCAAAAGAGTAATCTCCCATACCCATGTAATCGCCGGCAAGACATGTGGAACCTCCGAGTCTGTAGATTGTTTTACCAACTACCGGATCGGATGCTCCCAATATTTTGGGTTTATACGGCATTTCTAAGCAATCGGGCATGTGGGCAGCAAAGCTCACATCGAGCATAGCTATTTTCATGTCCTTTTTTTCAATAATATCATGTACTGTAGAAACCAAATATCCTGTTTGCCAACCTATAGCCTCTCCGGGTTCCAGTATTACTGTTTCCAGATTGGGATAACGATAGCGAAAGTCTTTGAGCAGTTCTATAAGGTGCCGCACATCATAATCTTTTCGTGTGATATGATGCCCACCGCCCATGTTGAACCATTTTACTTTTTTAATAAGATGACCAAACCGTTCTTCCACTTTTGCCAGTGTTCGTTCCAACACATAGCTATCGTTTTCGCACAAGACATGGAAGTGTAGCCCATCTATTTCATCCGGAAGGTTATCGCCCAGCTCATCTGCTGTAATTCCAAGGCGAGAACCGGCAACCGCAGGATTGTATAAGTCGGTTTCTATTTCCGAATACTCAGGATTGATGCGTAGCCCCAATGAAACATTGGAACCCAACTCCTTTATGCGCGGCAGAAATCTTTGAAACTGGCTCAAAGAGTTGAACGACACATGGCTGCTAAACTGCAAAATCTCATCAAACTCCTCGTCTAAAAACACAGGGCAATAGGTGTGCGCTTTTACACCCATTTCGTGGAATATAAGCTTGGCTTCGTTTAACGAACTTGCAGTAGCCCCAGCTAGATATTGTTTTAATAGCGGAAAGGTACTCCACATGGAGTACCCTTTCAGCGCGCAGATTATTTCAACACCTGCTTCTTCCTGCACCATTTTCAACATCTCCAGATTAATGCGGAGCAGGGTTTCGTCTAAAACAAAGCAGGGCGATGGCACTTTAAAAAAATCAATACTCATCTCAAATAATATTCGTCCTTCATCAACATTGCTCCACAGGAAGCGGCTTATCAATTTCCTCGTGCCAAGGCAATCCATACTTTGGCAATGCTTCCATAAATGGGTCGGGATTTAGCTGCTCCACATTGAACACTCCTTTGCCTGCCCATTTCCCGGTAAGACACATCATAGCTCCTATCATTGCAGGCACACCTGTTGTGTAGCTTATGCCCTGCGATTTGGTGTCGCGATATGCAAAAGCGTGTTCGGTATTATTCCACACGAAGTAGGTGCGTTCCTTTCCATCCTTAATACCCCTAATTTGGCATCCAATAGATGTTTGTCCTTTGTAGCCTTCGCCCAACGAAGCAGGCTCGGGCAAAACAGCTTTTAAAAACTCTAAAGGAACAATATCCATGCCTTTAAATTTCACTGGTTTAATGCTGGTCATACCAACTTCTTGCAACACCGAAAGGTAGTTGATGTATTGTTTTCCAAAAGTCATCCAGAATCGAGCACGCTTGAGTGTAGGGAAATGCTTCACCA
>DMJL01000066.1 GCA_003451785.1 Bacteroidales bacterium | reverse complement strand
CCACTTTTTTGTTGCAAGTTCACCCTCTACTTATCATCATAATCCCTAAAAATGCCATAAAACCCCAATCTCCCCTTTTCCCCTCCAAAGGGGGAATTAGTCAATTTGCTTTACTCTAGAAGCTTTTATCAATTAGCCAACAAACACTACCAGAGCACACTTCATAGGAAGTAAGCTTCCACAATTTATTAAAACGGAAACAATAATTTTAGACCAGTTTCAACCGCCTTCAGCACAAGCAGCAATACGGCAACCGTTTGCTGCCAAAATGTTGGGAGGATAATTTAGAGCGGTTATCAGCCATCCAAATTAGCTGTTAAAAGACGCCAGAAAAGCAAGCCATTTGGCTAAAGGCAAAGAGCCACTTTTACTCTCCGCAGCAAGGACGGTAGAGATAGCTGTTGTGCTATTTGTAGAGCGCATACTTAAAGATATTTTCGAAAAGAATTTGGTAATTAGAAAACTTTGACTATCTTTGTAGCACCATTACAAAGAAATAAATTTGAAAACGCTTATAAAAGATATCACAACCATCCAAACCGGACTCTTTGCAAAGCCCACTGGCTTTGGAGAGTTGGTATATCTACAGTCTAAGCATTTTGACGAATACGGGCAATTGCACTCGGTACTTCACTCCGATTTGGGGGCTAAAGGTATTACTGAAAAGCATCTGCTAAAAGACGGAGATGTGTTATTTGCAGCCAAGGGAACTAAAAACTTTGCAGCCGTTTTTGAAAACCACAACGAACCTTCTGTGGCTTCTACCTCATTTTTTGTTATTAGACCAACTAACAACAAAGTGTTGCCACAGTATTTGGCTTGGTTTCTCAATAACCAAACTACACTAACACTTTTAAAAGGACAAGCTATCGGAACTTCCATTCCATCCATTTCGAAACAGGTTTTGGAAAATCTGGAAATAACAATACCAAGCATTGAAACCCAAAAGGCGATTCTGCATATCACCAAACTCCGCAATAAGGAAAAAACTTTGAAGCAAAATATTGAAACGCTTCGTGAAAAACAAATTCATCAACAGATCATCAACGCAATAAATAGGTATCATGGCTAAAATAACTCAGAAAGACATCAACGATGCAGTATGGAAAGCTTGCGACACCTTTAGAGGCAGCATTGACCCAAGCGTTTACAAAGACTATGTGCTTACCATGCTGTTCCTGAAATATCTCAGCGATGTGCATGACGATAAGATGGAAAGCTACCTGAAAAAGTACAAAGGTGATGTGGAGCGTTCCAAACGAGCCATGCAACACGAACGCTTCATTGTACCCGAGCACAGCCATTTTAAATTTCTATACGATTCTCGCAATGAAGCTAACATTGGCGAACTCATTAATATTGCGTTGACTGACCTAGAAGAAGCCAACCGCGAGAAGCTGTACAGCGAAGATGGTGCCGGTATTTTCCAAAACATTGACTTTAACAGCAGTAAGTTAGGTGAACCGAAGGACAAAAATCAACGCCTAAAGACTTTACTTATTGATTTCAAATCGGATAAACTGGATTTGCGACCTTCGCATTTGGATGGCAACGATATTATTGGCGGGGCTTATATGTTTCTGATTGAAAACTTTGCCAGTGATGCCGGAAAAAAAGCCGGTGAATTTTTTACACCCAAAGAAGTTTCTACGCTCATTGCAAAACTCACTAAAAGCAAGCCCGGCTCACGGATATGCGACCCAACCTGTGGTTCTGCTTCTCTTTTAATTAAAGCTGGTGAAGAAGTAGGCTCCGATAACTTTTCACTCTACGGCCAGGAAGCCAACGGCAGCACCTGGGCTTTGGCCGTGATGAACATGTTTTTGCATGGCTTTGACAATGCTACTATCCGTTGGGGCGACACCATCCGTAACCCGAAACTGAAAGAAGGCGATACGCTGATGAAATTTGATACGGTTGTTGCAAATCCCCCTTTCTCACTTGACAAATGGGGAAAGGTGGAAGACAAGGATGGCGACAAAACCGCCGTGAGCTACGACCCGGAAATGGACAAATACAACCGCTTTTGGCGGGGCGTACCGCCCAAGAGCAAAGGCGATTGGGCATTTATCAGCCACATGATTGAAACGCTGAACGAACACGGAAAAGCAGGTGTGGTAGTGCCGCATGGCGTGTTGTTCCGTGGCAGCAGCGAAGGAAAAATAAGACAAAAAACCAATGAGGAAAATTTGCTGGAAGCCGTGATTGGCTTACCCGCCAACCTGTTTTTTGGCACGGGCATACCGGCTGCCATTCTGGTGTTTAACAAGCAAAAAACAAGCAACAATGTATTGTTTATTGATGCCAGCAAGCATTACGAAAGCGCCAAAAACCAAAACAAGCTGCGGGCAAGCGACATTGAACACATGGTAAACACATACCGTGATTTTGCTGCCGGCAAACTGCAACCCGGCGTGGCAGAGGATAAATTTAGCTATGTGGCTACCCCCGAGGAGATACAGGAAAACGGCTACAACCTGAACATACCCCGCTATGTGGACACCTTTGAAGAAGAAGCCGAAGTGGATATTGCAGCCGTGCAAAAGGAAATTGAGCAACTGGAAGGCGAATTGGTGAAAGTGCAGCAGGAAATTGACCAATACTTAACCCAATTGGTGAAATGATGGCAAAAGAAACGAAAAATACCAGAGCGTTTTACAATACGGAGATTCCGAGTGAGTGGGAGGTTAAGGAGTTAGGGGAGATTGGCGAATTAAAAAATGGATTGATTTAGGCTATTTGGCAAT
>DMJL01000128.1:12787-22820 GCA_003451785.1 Bacteroidales bacterium | reverse complement strand
CTGGAGTTCAGACGTGTGCTCTTCCGATCTTAATAAACTGTTGATGGAATGTTTATTACTTTTCAAAAATCAAAAATGCAAATTTTTTAAAGAAACTTTTTAGAATTATCAACAGGAATAATATTATACTTAATTATTTTCTTAAAAGAAATATTATAATTATTATCTGTGGAAAAGTATGTTATTATTCATCACATTTATTTTCAGTGAATATTGTTTTTGTAAAAAATGTAGTAAATTTGACATACTTTTTCGATAAAAAATTTTAGTTGTTCAACCGATACTGCACCTAATTACATAAAGAAATGGCAAAACTTAAGATTCTCGTTGTTGAAGACGAAAGCATTGTGGCAAAGGATATCCAGGGCAGTCTTAAAAAGCTTGGATACAATGTTCCTGTTACCGTGAATAGCGGTGAAAAAGCTCTTGAAGAAATAGAGTCCGATAGACCTGATTTGGTACTCATGGATATAATGCTAAAAGGGCACATCAACGGAATAGAAACCGCCAATATTATTAAAGAAAGGTTTGGAATTCCTGTTATTTTCCTTACAGCCTATGCTGATGATTCTACGCTTGGTAAAGCAAAAATTTCTGAGCCTTATGGCTATATTATTAAACCATTCAAAGAAAAGGAACTGCAAACTACAATTGAAATTGCCCTTTACAAGCATGGTAAAGA
Source organism: Bacteroidales bacterium (assembly GCA_003451785.1). Taxonomy (GTDB): domain Bacteria; phylum Bacteroidota; class Bacteroidia; order Bacteroidales; family UBA7960; genus UBA7960. The sequence goes on along the minus strand of DMJL01000128.1, from coordinate 22,138 downwards.
TCTTAATGTTAAGAAAGAAAGGGATCTGTTCCATTCTATCGTTGAAAACCGTGATTCGAGTGATAGTATATTTGTAAGAGCTGATTATAGGCTTAATAAAATTAATTATGACGATATTTTTTATGTTGAAGCTCTAAAGGACTATGTGGTAATCAACACATACGATAATAGCTATACTACGCATACTACCATGAAGGAAATGGTGAGAATTCTCCCGATGAAATATTTTGTGCGCATTCATAGGTCGTTTATTGTGAACATAAATAAGATTTTCTCCATAAAATATCCAGATTTAGTTGTCGAAGGTAAAATGAAAGTTTTACCTATTGGCGGTCTTTATAGAAAAGAATTATATAATAGGCTTAATCTTTTGTAGGTTAGTCTAACTATAGCATAAAAGCAGCACAACTCGTGCTGCTTTTATTTTTGTAACCTGTATAGTTATTTTATCAGGCCGATTATATGTGTTTTATATTGGTTTTTGTCTGAGTTTGGAGAGTTAATGTAATTTCCTTTTTAATGACATCTACTGATTTTACCTTAACATTAACATTATCCCCAAGTTTATATATCTTCTTCTTATTGTGTCCAATTACTCGGTAGTTTTCATCGTCCAAATAATAGTAATCATCATCCATATCGGTTAGCCTTACCATACCTTCTATTTTTGTTTCAGCTATTTCAACATAAATACCCCATTTGCTTACTCCTGAAATTAGTCCTTCGAAAGAATGTCCAACTTTATCTTGCATGAATTCTGCCTGTTTAAGTTTTACGGATTCCCTTTCCGCATCTAGCGCGCGCTTTTCCATCTCTGAAGAATGTTTGCACTGATCAGCATAGTATTTTTCATTTTCTGAAGGATTATTTTTTGCATAATATTTTAGGAGCCTATGCACCATCAAATCTGGATATCTGCGAATAGGGGAGGTGAAGTGTGTATAATGGTCGAATCCTAAACCGTAATGGCCAATATTTTTCGTTGAGTATTCTGCTTTTGCCATGGATCGTAGTGCCAAGGTTTCTATCATGTTTTCTTCTCCACGACCTTGCGAAGTTTTTAATAAATTATTGAAGGATTCCGATATATTTTTTCTTGTATCTGTTTTGAGTTTATATCCTAATTTGGCTACAAATTTTGCTAAAGTTGTTAATTTTTCCAGATTCGGCAAATCGTGAATTCTATAAACAAATGTTTTGGGTTTTAGGGTGGGTCGTGTTTTGCCTATATGTTCTGCAACTGTTCGATTGGCCAATAGCATGAATTCTTCTATAAGATGATTTGCTTCTTTTTGTTCTTTGAAATATACTGAAAGCGGAACTCCCGTTGGGCTAAGATTAAATTTAACTTCTTTTTTTTCAAAAGCTATAGCTCCATCTTTTAGTCTTTTTGTTCGTAATTCACTCGCTATCTGGTGTAAAATCGAAATTTCTTTTTCATATAGTCCTGTCTTTTGTTCTATTATTGTTTGGGCTTCTTCGTAGCTGAACCTTACATCACTATTTATAATGGTTTTTGCAATTCGGTATTTCTGTATTTTACCCGGTAGATTTATATTGAATATTACTGAGTAGCATAGTTTATCTGTGTGCGGATTCAGTGAGCAAAGATTGTTTGATAATTTTTCGGGGAGCATAGGAATTGTTCTATCCACCAGATAAACGGATGTTGCCCTTTCTTGTGCATCCTTGTCTATTATCGAATTGGGTTGTATATAATGTGAAACATCTGCAATGTGAACTCCTACTTCCACTGTTTTCTCATCTATTATTTTCAGTGAAATGGCGTCGTCTAAGTCCTTTGCATCCGAAGGATCTATGGTTAATGTAAATGTGTCTCTAAAATCTTCTCTATTTTCAAAATCTTTTTCAGAAAACTCTGATGGTATTTGTTCTGCTGCTTCGATGATTTTCTTGTCGAATTTACTTGGCAAATTATATTGCGCTAAAATAGCATGTATTTCTGTCTCATTATCTCCGGGCCAGCCCAATACTTCGATTATTGTGCCTTGAGGATTTTTCATAGGAGGCTGCCACGATACTATTTCTGCTATTACTTTCTGACCATTTTTTCCGCCATTTATTTTTTCTATTGGAATGAAAATATCCACAGGAAGCGATTTGCTGTCGGGTATTACAAATGCGAAGTTTCCCGCTACCTTTAGCAATCCTACCCATTTCATATTTTTTCGTTCCAATATTTGTATAATTTCTCCTTCTGTTTTGTAATGTCTTCTTTTTGGGAACAGTCTTACTTTGACTAAATCCCCGTGTAATGCGTTATTAGTGTTGTTCGAATCTATTCTTACATCCTCCAAAATTTCTTCAGAAATTATATATGCCTTCCCTGTCTGTTTCATATCAACTCTGCCTACAATGAAGGGACCTAATTTCTTCGCTGATTCTGCATAAAGTGGGCTAATTTGGAATTTACCTTTGAAAGGCTCAATTAAAATATTTTCCTTTGCCAAACTATATAGGATGCCTGTTAGGTACTTCTTTTGTTGTTCGCCATTTTCCCCTAACATTTTAGCAATTTGCTTATAATTGTATGGCCCTTTGGGCGTTGATGCATAAATGGCAATTATCTGTTGTTTTAGCTCATTTGAAATTTTGTCTTTTTTCTTTTGCATCTTTTTTTAATTTTAGGATGGTAGGGTAGGGTAGGAGGGACGAAAATTGTTGTTACAATTTTTAAAGTTCTTTTTGGTGGATTTGTTCTATCTGGTACAAAATATTCCTAATTATAGGATACCTTTAAATCATCTGTTAGATTTATAGTGCAAAGAGGCTTGTTTTTTCGCTTTAAACGCGAATGGTTATTTTTAGGGTTAAGGTGAATGTTTATCTTTAGGGTAATAAAGGTAATTTGTTTATTGTTAATGCTGCATTGGAAACCTTGCAATTATTTACTGATGAAATATTTGGGTAAATTTTCGTAAAGCTTCTCTTTAGTCGTAGTACTGGTGAAGTATTTTGGTGTTTTTTATTTTGTTTTTTTATGTTTATCTGCTGCTAATTTTGTGTTATTGAATTTTCTTTTTAGCGTTGGCCTAAATAATAATTGGGTCAGTTGGTTTTTTTTCTAAAATTTTCTTCTATGATTTCATTTTATTTTGAAGATGTTTCGGAATTTCCTCTTTCTAGATTAAAAGTTCGTAAGTGGCTAAAATCCGTTGTAGAGCTTGAGGGGAAAAAAGTAGGGGAATTAAGTATTGTATTCTGCAGCGATGAATACTTATTGAAGATGAATAACGACTACCTAAAGCATGATTATTTTACGGATGTTATCACTTTTGATTATAATGTAGGTGGCAATGTTATTTCTGGAGATATTTTTATAAGTATAGATAGGGTAAAGGAAAACGCCAATACTCTTAAGGTTTCCTTCTCCGATGAATTGCACCGAATTATAGTGCATGGTGTATTGCACTTATTAGGTTACTCCGACAAGAGTAGGGCTGAAAGGGTTGCTATGGAAGAAAAGGAGAATTATTACTTACCTTTGCTGGTTTAGATTTTGTACTATGTTTCAAAAGTATGATGTTATCGTAGTAGGGGCTGGGCATGCCGGTTGTGAAGCTGCAGCTGCAGCTGCGCAATTGGGTAGTTCTGTTTTGTTGATTACCATGAATTTGGCTGGTATAGCACAAATGTCGTGCAACCCCGCTATGGGCGGCATTGCTAAAGGTCAAATAGTTAGGGAGATTGATGCATTGGGTGGGTGGAGCGGCATTGTTACTGATTATACCATGCTACAGTTTCGTATGCTCAATCGTAGTAAAGGTCCTGCTATGTGGAGCCCAAGGGCGCAAAGCGACAGGATGCTTTTTTCGCAAAAGTGGAGAGAAATTCTCGAAAATATTTCGGGTATTCATTTTTGGCAAGATAGTGTTATTGGATTGGACATTCAAAATGGCAAACTTGCTGGTGTAGAATGTCTTATGGGAGGCAAAATTGCGAGTCGCTCTGTAATTATCACCAGTGGTACCTTTCTTAATGGACTTATACACATAGGTAAAAAGAATTTTGAAGGGGGGCGTCTTGGAGATCCTTCTGCCAAGAGTCTTACGCAAAGCCTTTTGGCTTTAGGAATTCAAAATGAAAGATTAAAAACCGGCACCCCTGTTAGAATTGACGGTCGTACCATAGACTTCTCTTTATTGGACGAACAAAAAGGGGATGAGAATCCTGGGAAGTTCTCTTATTTAGATACCCCAACCCTTAGAAAGCAACTTAGTTGTTATCTTACTTACACTAGTGAAGCTGTTCACGATTTGTTGCGAGAAGGTTTTGATGATTCCCCCATGTTCGGTGGGCGAATTCAAGGGAGTGGACCCAGATATTGTCCATCTATCGAAGACAAAATCGAGAGATTTAGTGGTCGCGATCGCCATCAATTATTTTTAGAGCCCGAAGGTTGGAGGTCTATTGAATACTATTTGAATGGTTTTTCCTCGAGCCTACCTATGGTTGTTCAGTATAAAGCAATTAAACTTATACCCGGTTTTAAAAACTCACGGATTGTAAAGCCCGGTTATGCCATTGAATACGACTTTTTTCCCCCAACTCAGTTGGATTATAATTTAGAGTCTCGCCTTGTAGAGAATCTTTTTTTTGCTGGGCAGGTTAATGGAACTACTGGCTACGAAGAAGCAGCAGGGCAGGGTCTTATGGCTGGGATTAATGCCCATCTTAAATTGCAAAACAAAACTCCTTTTATACTTAAAAGGTCTGAGGCATATATTGGGGTGCTTATTGATGATTTGGTTGGTAAAGGCACCAATGAGCCTTATAGAATGTTTACCAGTAGGGCAGAGTTTAGGTTACTCCTCAGGCAGGATAATGCCGACCAAAGGCTTACTCCGAAGGCTTATGAATTGGGTCTAGCCAACAAGGAGCGAATGGATAGGTTGAATATAAAAATGGAAAAAGTTGATTTAGTTTCCAAATATTTGCATTCAAATAATGTTGCTCCAGATGAAATGAATGAATATTTAGAGCAAGTAGGTACATCCCGAATAACTCAAAAAAGCAAATTAGGATATTTATTGCTTAGGCCGCAGATAAATTTGGTGGGTTTGTCAGAAGCATTACCATCTCTTTTTGATTTTATTGATACTGTTTTAGATTCATCCTGTAAGGACGAAATTGTAGAGGTAGTTGAAATTCAAATAAAATACTCAGGGTATTTGAATAGAGAAAGAGAATTGGTTGATAAAGTTAACCGTTTGGAAGACCTTAATATCCCTGTCAATTTTAACTTTGACCAAATCTTGGGATTAAGTGCAGAAGGTAGAGAAAAATTAAAAAAGATTATGCCTTCTACTTTAGGTCAAGCCAGTAGAATTAGTGGTATTTCGCCTTCCGATATTTCTGTTTTATTAGTTTTTCTTGGGAGATAATTTTACAAAAACTTTTTAAAATGTTTCACGTGAAACAATTTTATGGAACTTATATCAGAATGTCCTTTATGTAACTGTATTCAGTTTACCGCTTGGAGATACACCCCCGACGATTTTCTAACAAAAACCGGAAGGTACACATTGATGCAATGTGAAAATTGCAGTCTGGTATTTACCAATCCCCGACCCAATGAAGACAATATGGCTTTGTATTATCCAAGTGTAGAATACATATCCCACACTTCTTCTGGTAGTTCATTTAAAGACAAATTGTATTTTGCGGTGCAAAAATATATGCTCTACCGCAAACATAGGTTGATACAAAAACTCAACCTACCCGATAAAAAGTTATTGGATTTCGGTTCAGGTGCGGGTGCATTCTTGGAGTATATGAAGCAGAAGGGGTATGAAGTGGTTGGGTTTGAACCAAGTGTTAGTGCTTCGTTAAAAACTGCCAATAAAGACATTCCTGTATTTAATTCAATCAATGATTTAACTCAGAGTTCTATTAGTAGCTTTAATTGCATAACCCTATGGCATGTATTGGAACACAGTCATAAACCCTTGCATACCATTAGATATTTATTTGATAAATTGCAGCCAGGAGGATTTGCTATAGTTGCGGTACCCTTGCACGATAGTTTTGATGGCCGTTTTTATGGTGATAGATGGGCGGCCTACGATGTGCCAAGGCATTTGTTGCATTTCGATCCTAATTCACTTATTCGGGCTTTTGAAAAATGTGGTTTCACCATAAGAAAGGTTTACCCTATGCCTTTTGATTCTTATTACATCTCAATGATGAGCGAGCCCAAGAATCTGAGCTTTATGGGTTTATATAGAGCTTTTTTTGTTGCATCGTTTTCCAATATTAGTGCTTTTCTTGGAAGAACTGTCTGGTCGAGCCAGATATTTATTTTTCAAAAACCGAATTGTATTTAGGAGTAGGGTTTTCTTTTGGAACATTGTTTGATGTAATACACCACCAAGCAGTGTCCTATTCAACATAAGCGGTATATTTATCAAAAAATTTCATCAAAACTTGAATTAGGCTGCTTTGTAAATATTAGCCATAGTGCTAATGCAGTTGTAAAAGTTGAATACTGCAATATTATGCTAGACCCACCGAAAAGCAAAACAGAGTAGGGTTTATAGAAATGGTACTTGTAGTCTAAATTAGAAGTATAAAGATGGTGTCGTTCAATCGAATTAGCTGGCTCCAGAAACCAATTACTACACAGGTATATCTTGTGGCTATAAGTATTTCTATAGTAAGTTTGGTATTTTCAGATGGATTATTTCATATTAGGCAGCATGGTCAAAATCCCACCCATTTGGTTCAGCATGTGAATGAGCGAATGGCAGCTAAAGACAAGGAAGTTATAGCTGCTTTAGATTGGTTTACTGGTAGGTATAACGATTTGCGAGGTAGGATTTTTACTAATCCGGAGATAATGGAGCAAATGCGTACAAAATTTGCTAAGCAGGGATTAGCCTTTTTTGTTTATAGCCACAATGAATTGATTTTTTGGTCAGATAATTCCATCCCCATTCCGCGCAACTTGGTTATAAACCATTCCAAAGGTGTTATGGAATTGGGCAATGGTTGGTACTTCTTTAGGGCAAACATCGCGCAGGGGTATTATTTTGTAGTACTCGCTACAATCAAAACCAACTTCACATATCAGAATAGATTTTTGGTGAATAGGTTTCAACCCGACTTTGATGTAGCTCAGGGGGCTTTCTTTATATCATTGAGGCCTTCCGAAGGGCATAAGATTCAGGATAGTGAAGGCGAGTATGTTTTTTCATTGGTGCAGCGTAGCGACTTCGGTATTTCGGAAACTCTATCTTCCGTGTTTTTTGCATCTCTTATATTTGCAGTATTCGGAGTTTTGTTGTTTCTTTTATCTACATACAGGTACTTTTCTTTTCGGTATTCAAGGAATAAGAAAGTCCAAAACTTCTTCCTTTTTATAACCATTGTTGCTGCTGCAAGAATTCTTTTGCAAGTGTTCTCTATTCCTAATGTTTTTTACGAAAGCCTTTTTTTCTCCCCATCACTCTATGCAACATCCGTAGTATTGCCTTCATTGGGCGATTTTTTGTTGCACTTGATTTTTGTAGGATCTTGTGTTTTTTTTATCCAATCACGAGTAAATTCTCAAATTTTTAAGACTCCTAAAAAATTTAGAAAACATGTGGCTGCTATTGCAGCATTGCTGGGGATTGTAATACTAACCTATTTAAGTGCCACTTTGCTTCGCAGCTTAGTAATTGATTCAAGATTGGCTTTGGATGTGAACTTAATTCTTGATTTTGATTGGTACAATGCCGCCGGGTTTTTCATTATTGCAGGAATATTCTTCGTTTTCTTTTTTGGCGGAAACACGCTCTTAAAAATTGTGAAAGGCTTATATAGCAACACAACCCATTATTGGGTAGCTATTGCCATTGTAGCGATAGTATTGATTGCCTTAGGAATATTTTTTGTAGAATTTAGAGTCATATTATGGTTGCAATTTGCAAGTCTGATTATTGTAAATGAAGTAAGTACACGATTTGCAGAGGATAAGTACAACTTTTCGCCCATCGTATTAGCTTTATTTTTGTTTAGTGCTATCGGAACATTCGCATTATTCCATTTCAACGGATTGAAAGAGCAAGAAATGCGCAAATCCATAGCTTTGCGATTGTCAACAGACCAAGACCTTATGGCAGAATATCTGTTTGCCGATATTGAAGATGCATTGCTAGCCGACCGACAATTGGCTACCCTCATCGCCATAGACCCTCACAATTCTTACGCCATTGAGAAATATTTGAAGCATCATTACTTTTACGACTTCTGGGGTAATTATAATCTGCATGTAATGGTATGTTTGCCACAGGAAATATTGTTTATACGACCCCAAAATATTGAAATGCCTTGCCAACCATATTTTGAGCAATATATTGATGCATTTGGAAGACCTACTATTAGCGAAAATTTAATCTATATTGAATCTGTTCCTGGACGAAACCATTACATATCTATTCTAAAGATTCCTGTAACCATTGTAGGTGGTTTTTCATTTTATTATTTATTGATACTTGAGTTCGACTCCAAACATGTTATTCGCGATTTAGGATTGCCCGAATTGCTCATCGATGATAGGATAGATGTTCACAGAGAATTAGCAAGCTATTCATACGCAACATATTACGACGGCGAGCTTGTAAATAAATTTGGTCCATTTGCATACAGTATCAATATTTCGTCGTATGGTAATTTCCAACAACAGTTCGAGTCGTTTTATTCCGATGATTTTAATCATATTGTTTATCGTAAGGATGAGTCAACTAAAATTGTCATTAGTAAGCCGGTGGCTACTTTTTTGGAGTCCATAGCCCCTTTTTCACTACTTTTTATATTGTTCTTTTTTCTTACTACTCTTTACTTCTTTATTTCGTCAAAGGGGGAGATTTTCAACTGGTTTCGACTCACATTCAAACGACGGGTGCAGGTATTTATGATTGTGCTGGTAATTCTTTCAGCATTTACCATAGGCACAGTCTCCAGTCTTTTTATGGCAGATATTTATAGCGAAAAAACATTATCAGACATAAACGACAAAACCACAAGTACCCTTATAGAGCTTGAGAGGCAACTTGCAGGCCAAAGCGACTTGGCTTCGGCAGATACCTACCAAATGTCAGACTTGCTCATGAACCTCTATAATATCTTGTTTACGGATATCAACCTTTTTGATGCCAATGGCAATCTGGTTGCATCGAGCAGGCCAAGGGTATTTGAAGAGCATATTACAGCCCCACGAATGAATCCCAAAGCTTTGTCGTATTTCAGGCAGGGGAATAAAAGTCAACTTATTCATAACGAACAAATTGGGGAGATGAACTTCCTTTCTTCCTATGTTCCATTGCGCAATCGTCAACACGATTTATT
>DMJL01000128.1:0-12413 GCA_003451785.1 Bacteroidales bacterium | reverse complement strand
TTGTATTTTATGCTAGCATTTGTAAATATCAATTTGTTGCTATTGTTCTTCGCTATTATTCTCGCCCTGTTTGTTTCCAAATACATAACTCGCCCGTTAGAGTTAATTAGATATAGCATTTCCCGCCTTCAATTAGGGGGGGTTAACACCAAAATTACTTGGGAAAGGGATGACGAAATTGGGCAAATGGTGAAGGAATACAATAGGATGATAGATGAGTTATCCGTGAGTGCAGATTTACTTGCCAAAAGCGAACGGGAATTGGCATGGAGGGAGATGGCCAAGCAAGTAGCCCATGAAATAAAGAATCCCTTAACGCCTATGAAGCTTAGCATTCAGCACCTGAAAAAGGCTTATGATGAGCAAGTGCCGGATTGGGATAAAAGGCTCCAAAGATTTTCCAAAACCATGGTAGAGCAAATAGATAATTTGGCGCAGATAGCAGGCGAATTTTCGGATTTTGCAAAGATGCCATCGAGTATCAATGGGCTTCTTGATTTACGAACTTTTGTGCCCGATATTATGGAAATTTACTCAGGCATAGATAAGGTGAAGATAGAGCATATTTTTCCTAATGATAGCGAACAGTTGTGGGTGATTGCAGATAAGAATCAACTGCTAAGGGTTTTCAACAATCTGTTGCACAATTCAATACAGTCATACAGCAAGGAACAAACCGCCATTATTCAAATCATCTATGAAAAAAACCATGACTTTGTTAAGTGCCATGTAAAGGATTTTGGGTGTGGCATTCCCGAAAAGTTAAAATCCAATATTTTTAGCCCAAACTTTACTACCAAAACGAGCGGAATGGGGCTGGGTCTTTCAATGGTAAAAGCCATTGTAGAAAACATGGGTGGAAGTATTTGGTTTCAAAGCGAAGAAAATCAGGGAACTACCATGACATTTACCTTGCCTGCTCATATAGAAAAGCATGAAAATATCGAGAGGTGATAATTCGAAAGATTTAATTTTGCGATTGTTGGCTCATGGTTTTTAAAGTAGTTTATTGACATAAATTTATAATCATTTAGTGAGATGAAAACAGCCATCCAAAGTATTAGTGCAACCCTGTTTTTTTTTTGCTTTTGTGTGCATCAGAAGCAAGTTCGCAGGTAGTTTATGTAACGCAGTGGAGTAGTCGCGCTACACATATCGTATATAAGACCCAATGGAAAAGTAGAGCCGACGCAATTGTTTATGTAACTGAATTTAGTTCGCAGGCCAAGCCCAACTCAGGCATTTGGTATTATACCGAATTCCAATCTCGGGCAGACATGATTGTCTATTTTACTGAATGGGAAAGCAGGGCTGATGTTGTGGTTTATTTCACCGAGTGGAAATCGCAGGCACGATGGGTAAAGCCTGATTCTGATTAGCATAACTACCATTGGTGGCAATTTTTATTTGCCCAATATTTGCTTCAAATTATGCTCTAAATCAGTCAACTACCTGCTAAACTATAATATTTACCTTTTGCCAAAAGAAACAGGTAAAAAAAACCGCCGCTAAAGGCGGTTTTTGTACAAAACTTATTCGTAAACTTTGGGTTCGATTTCCCCTTTGAGTATCATAAGTCCGTTCATTGCCAGAGCACGCATCTCATCTTCGCCTGGATATACGAAAATAGTTGCAATGTGCTTCACTCTTTCCGAAACGGCATCTACAAATGGTTTTCCGTGCGAAATACCTCCCGTAAGCAGTATGGCATCAACTTCGCCTTTAAGCACTGTTGAACATGCCCCAATCTCTTTTGCCACCTGGTAGGCCAATGCATCTTGTATAAGTGCAGCTTTCTCATCGCCGGAGTTCGCCCTTTTCTCCACTTCATAAGCATCGTTGGTGCCAAGATATGCTACATATCCGCCTTTGCCCGTGATCATTTTCTTTATCTGCTCTTCGGTATATTCGCCACTAAAGCACAATCGCACCAATTCCCCTACGGGCAATGTGCCGCTTCGCTCAGGAGAAAAGGGACCTTCGCCATTCAGAGCCTGATTTACATCAATCACCCTTCCTTTGCGATGGGCTCCAACACTTATACCGCCTCCAAGGTGGGCAATGATAAGGTTCAGTTCATCGTATTGTTTTGATATTGACTTTGCATATTGCCTTGCAATGGCTTTTTGGTTGAGTGCATGAAAGATTGATGTGCGCTCAAACAGGGGATGCCCCGAAATGCGCGCAATAGGCTCAAGTTCGTCAACCACAACGGGGTCGGCAATGTATGCTTTGGCTGAGGGCAGAGACTGCGCAATATCGTGGGCAATAAGTCCACCTAAATTGGAAGCATGTTGCCCTTGCACCCCAATGCGCAAATCGTTGAGCAAAGCATCGTTTACTTCATAAACACCCGAAATGATTGGCTTCACCAAGCCACCGCATCCCACAATCACAGCAAATTGCCTCAATTTAAAACCGGCACTTTCCAACTCACCCAAAATGATATTTTTGCGAAATTCGTATTGGTCGGTAATCACCTTAAAGTTTTGCAAATCGTTGAAAGAGTGCTTTATGTTTTTCAAAAAACGCTCTTTTGCACCTTCGAATACTGCTATTTTGGTGGAAGTTGAACCTGGGTTAACGGCAAGAATAAGTTCGCATTGCATATTGATATGGTTTTTTATGGTGTTAAACGGCTGCTGCCATTGCAATACTGTTGAGTTTTGTTTCTTCGGAGTCGGCACGGGATGTTAATACTATGGGAGCCGATGCACCCAATATAACAGCCGCACATTTGGCTCCTGCAAAGTAAATAAACGCTTTGTAGAGGGCATTAGCAGCGTCTATATCATCTGCTATCAAAAGGTCGGCATCGCCTGCTACGGTGCTTACTACTCCCTTGTATTCTGCACTCTTTTTGCTCACAGCATTGTCGAACGACAATGGGCCATCAATAATGCAGTTTTTAATTTGCCCGCGGTCGGCCATTTTTGCAAGGGCACTGGCATCCATGGTGCTTTTCATATCGGGATTCACGGTTTCTACTGCACTCAATACTGCTACCTTGGGCAAGGTTATACCCAATTGCCGCAAATAGGCAGTTGCACTTTTAATGATAGATACCTTGCCGTTGAAATCCGGTGCAATATTCATTGCTGCATCGCACAGACCAATCACTTTGTGGTAAGTGGGTACCTCAAACAAAGCCAAATGGGAGATGAGTTCGCCGGTTCGCAGACCATATTCTTTGTTCAATACTGCTTTCAGTAGATTGGAAGTACCCAAATTGCCCTTCATCAGGATGTCGGCTTCTTTTTCTTTCACAAGTTTCACTGCAATTGCAGCTGCTTTGTCGTTGTCGGCCTCGTCAATGATGCGAAAATCGCCCAAATCAATCCCCAACTTTTGTGCAAGGGCATCAATTTTGGTCTTGTCGCCTACCAAAATGGCACTTACAATTCCTTGATTGTTTGCGTTTACCACAGCCTCCAATGCGTTTTCGTCGTGGGCTGCCGCAAGCACTAATCGTTTGGGCGGATGAGAACGGGCTTTTACATAAAGGTCGCTAATGTGTTGTAGCATAAGATTGAAATATTTAATTTTATTGTATGAAAAAATAGTATTATCGGTCAAAAATACCAATTCTCTGGCAGATTTGGGATTGCGAAATGCAATACAAAAAAAAAGAGGCTCTAAAGCCTCTCTTTTTCATTGTTTACCAACATATTACGAAATTTCGATGGTACGCGATAGTCTTGCATTTTCCTTCTTTGGCACTGCAATATGCAACACGCCGTTCTCAAAAGTTGCCTTTATGTTGTCTTTATCGGCGGTTTGCGGAAGCGTGAAACTTCTGGTGAAACTTTCAAGCTCAAATTCGCGGTGCAGATAGTTCTCACTTTTCTCGTTATCAGCTTCTTTTTTCTCATAAGAAACTGTAAGAATTGCATTCTCCGCTTGTATCTTCACATCGCTCTTGGAAAGACCGGGCACAAATATTTTGATATGAAATTCCTGGTCGTTTTCCAAAATGTTGGCATAAGGCGTGTAGCCAAAGGTTTTTTCGAATCCTGTTAGAAATGAATTGCGGAATGCTTCATCTATCCAGGAGCTGCTTAAGGGGCGGTTGCGCCATTTAATGATTGTCATGATTTTGTCCTCCATTTTTTAGTTAAGTATTTCGTCTTCCTTTTGGCAAATTGTATTCCAATCCTGTTTTTGAGCTATTTTTGCACAAAAGCAGCCAAAAAGACAGTTATATTTTTAAGAAAAATTAATAAACATGACATGTTGGCTTGTATTTGTGGCGCAAGTGTATAATGATCGGGAAATCCATAGCTCGGGTGTTCCTACACAGAGAATATAGAATTTGCCACTGCCATGATTTTGTTTCCCAAAATCGCCTTGTTAGCAGTTTTCAATTTATTGGTTTTAGTTTTTCTGCAAAACAACCATTGAGTTTTGCCTACCAAAGCCGCAAATTATCTATTGAGCAGCACTTGCGGAAGGAGCTTGATAAAGAATTGGTGAAAGATTTTTAAAGACTTAACCAAATGTTAAGGAAACATTATAAATTTGAAAACAAGAAACATTCTAATCCTGATGACCCACGAGAGTACCGAAACCCAAATAAAGTTGTTCTCCGACCCTTTGTTGTTTCAGACTTCCATGCTCAACGATATAAGGGCGGCTACGCAATTTATTTACTGGGAGATTTATCGCTTTCGCAACGATCCCATAGGGGAGCGGTTTAGAGATACTCTCATAAAAAAGTGCCGGGAAGGTGTTCGTGTGCGATTGCTTATTGATTCTTGGGGTGCTGGCTCCAATTATGCCTTTTTTCAGGATTTGATTGATGCAGGGGGAGAGGTAAAGTTTTTCAAAAAAATCAAACTCAATTGGGATGGCTTTACCAAAGGGCATAGGCGTACCCACAGGAAAATATTGGTAATAGACGATCAGATTTCCTATATTGGATCTGCCAACATTTCGAGCTATTCCTTCAATTGGCGCGAATCGGTTTTCAGGATTAAAGGTCCTATTGCTAGGAAGTTTAGAAGAATCATACAACAGAACTTTCGGATTCACAATAAATATTTCTTTGAAAAGAATGTTTATACCCGACCGATTTTTTTTGATGGTTTCGAGATACTGCGCGATGTTCCTTCTATCGCCTATCAACCTGTAAAGGACAAGTTTTTGGATTTGATAAACAAAGCCCAAAAAGAAATTATCATAGAAACGCCCTATTTCCTACCGGGTCATTCTCTGCGCAAGGCATTAGTAGATGCTGCAAGTAGGGGTGTGCGCGTGAATGTAATAATTCCCAAAAAATCGGATGTTGGTATGTTAGACCTACTCACCTCCAAATACTTGGGTATGCTTGCCAAGCAAGGTGTTCGGTTTTTCTTTTACACACCACAAAACCTGCATGCAAAACTGTTTCTTGCTGATAGGCAAACCTTTCTGGTTGGCTCATCGAATTTCGACTATCGAAGTTTCTTCTATATGCACGAAATCTGTCTTGTGGGCAGCCACAAATCCTTAGTTAGGCAATTGGTAACGCATTTCAACGAAACGCTCAAAGATTCTGAATCGTTTGATTACACATTTTGGCTGCAACGCCCCGTTATTCAAAGAGTTTTCGAGTGGTTGCTGGTTCCTTTCAGGCATTTGTTTTAGGTGCTACCGAACTCTACCAGCCTTATAAAACGAGCGTACAAAGAACGACTCATTCAGACGGCTGACCATTACGCCGCGTCTCGACGATACATGCACAAACCTGCCATTGCTCAAATAAATACCCACATGGCTAACTTTACCTCCCTTTCGGGTAATAAAAAACACCAAATCACCGTCTTGCAACTGATCCTTTGGTATGGACCGCGATACGAGAGCCATTGCAGCACTTGTGCGCGGAAGGTTTATTTGAAAAACAGTGCGAAAAACTTCACCTACAAATCCCGAGCAATCGGCTCCTTGCCTTGTGGTGCCTCCCATAAGATGGGGGGTTCCCAACCAGGTGGAAACTTCGCGCACCAATTCTGGATGCTCTGTGCCTTGTAGCTCATAGCCCAAAATCTGGGAATACTCCTGATAGAATGCGGCATTAGCCATTTCGTTCTGTATTACGGGAACAGCATTGCGTATAGCTCGGCAACTGGTGTTGGAAAGTGCTAAAAGGGTAATCGCCAATAATAGTAATAAGTGCCCATCCTGGGTACTTTTTTGCATTCGATTTGAAATGTGATGCACCATAATGCAAAATTACCTATTTGTTGTGATAAAATATTTTTGGGGTGGCAACGATAGATTAGGATTTTGTTTGCTTACTTTGCCAAAAATTTAAAATAGCGATAATCAAACATACATAATATTAAGATATTGTTGAAGCAGAAGGTAAGCACCATTGGGCATTACAAATTCATTAAATTTTGCCGGAGAAGCTGCATTTAAACACAAAAATAGCATAGTAATCAAATAGATAAACAGTATGCCGTTGGCTAAGCATAGGAATTTGTATTTTAATTATACAAAATCTGCTTAAAGTTGGGCTTATAGTTTCATCCCTTTGTTGCAGGGATTTGATTCGCACAGCAAAATAGAACTCATTTTTAAAAAATATAAAAATTACACCATGAAAGAGAATCAGTATATCCTGAATCCTAACCCATTAGTAAAGCATTTGCGAAAGTTGCCCCATGAGTTTACCATGGAGGATATCATTCGCTACATTGAGGAAAACGGCATCCAAATAGTGAATTTTAGATATGTGGGTGGCGACGGGAGATTAAAGACCCTAAATTTTGTAATCCAAAGCCGCGAGCAACTCGAGGGGATGCTTTCGGCAGGCGAGAGGGTTGATGGTAGCAGCTTGTTTTCTTTTCTGGAGGCAGGCTCGAGCGATTTGTATGTCATACCCCGATTCAAAACAGCATTTCTCAACCCATTTTCTGAAGTTCCCGCTATTGACATTCTTTGCTCATTTTACGACAAGGATGGAAACATGGTGGAGAACGCACCCGAAACCATTATGCGCAAAGCTCACAAAGCCTTGGTAACCAACACAGGCGTTGACCTTGAAGTGATGGGTGAGATCGAATATTATGTTATCAGCCCGAAGAATCCGTTGTTTCCCGGTACCGACCAGAAGGGATATCATGAGTCGCCTCCATTTGTAAAATGGGAGCAATTGCGCAACAAAGCCCTATTGGCAGTAGCACAAACGGGTGCAAGCATCAAGTATGGACATTCGGAAGTGGGCAATTTTTCGGATGATGTGTTTGATTATGAGCAGAATGAGATTGAATTCCAATGCACAAATATTCAAGATGCCGCCGATCAGCTTATAATTGCCAAATGGATATTGCGCGAGTATGCTTTCAAAAGTGGTGTTACCATTAGCTTTGCCCCCAAAATTACCCAGGGCAAAGCCGGAAGCGGTATGCACATTCACATGCGAACCATGAAGAACGGCCAGAATATAACTTTAGAAAATGGCAAATTAAGTCCTACATCCCGCAAGGTCATTGCAGGTATTCTCGATTTGGCTCCGTCGCTATCTGCGTTTGGCAACACCATACCAACATCTTATCTTAGGTTGGTTCCCCACCAGGAAGCACCAACCAATGTGTGTTGGGGCGATCGCAACCGCTCGGCCCTCATCAGAGTACCATTAGGGTGGATTGGTGCCACAGATATGATAAAAAAGGAAAATCCCTTAGAAGACGATCATCTTGTTGATTTTAGCCACAAACAAACATTTGAGTTCCGTTCGCCCGATGGTTCGGCAGACATTTACTTGATTCTTGCAGGGCTTTGTGTTGGCGCACGGCATGGTTTGGAAATGGAAAATGCTTTGGAATACGCAGAAAACACATTTGTAGATGTAAATATTTTTGAGGAAAAACACAAATCCCGCAAAGTTTCGTTGGCAAAGTTGCCCTACTCTTGTGTGAAAGCCGCACAAGTATTGCGTAGTCAGGCCGATGCATACACCAAGTACGGGGTATTTACCCATCACATTATTGAGAACATTGCCCGCAAGTTGGAATCCTTTCAAGATGAAAACCTCCGGGAGCAATTGACTGGCAACAATGAGGCAACTATGAAGTTGGTGCTAAAGTACTTGCATTGTGGGTAATAGACTGGTTACCTGAAGACTTTAGAAAGACACATCAAAGGTCCATATATTAGCAAAATGTTGAATTTAAAGAACCTGCCCCGCTCTTGTAGGGGCAGGTTTTCTTTTTGTAAAGGGTAAATCTTAATGGCATTGTGGGTTTTCCGGCTCGCTATAGCAAACTATTTAGCGTCAAGTTTTTTAATTTGTGGAGCGAACTGCTCCATGTCTGCCTAAGCCGATAAGATGCCTATTTCATAACCTCTGCTGCGCTCAGTGCAGGCACTTTGTGCAACATGACAATCTCATTTGATCTTTTTGTCATCCTGACCCAAGGGAAGGATCTGTGTTTATCTTGCAACAGAGATGCTTCACTTCGGCTTAGCTCAGTGGAACATTTGCTCAGTGCAGGCACTTCGTGCAACATGACAATCTACTTTGGTCTTCTTGTCTTCCTGACCGAAGGGAAGGATCTGTGTTTATCTTGCAACAGAGATGCTTCACTTCGGCTTAGCTCAGTGGGACATTTGCTCAGTGCAGGCACTTCGTGCAACATGACAATCTACTTTGGTCTTCTTGTCTTCCTGACCGAAGGGAAGGATCTATTTAATTTCTGGGTTGTAAATTTTGCCAACAATATTTCTAAACTGAACAAATTTTTATAAACCCCGGCCTTTTTGTCGGGAGAAGAAATGAATAATGGAATAGGGCTTTAGCACCGCCCTCCATATACCATCTTATTCCTAAAAAATGCTTTAAAACCTCAACCCCCTGCAAATTGGGAATTATGCAATTTGATTTTTGGGGGATGCTTCAATCCATTTGCAAACTACCACAACCAAACCACATTTCATTGGAAGTAACTTCCACAATTTATTAAAACAGAACCTTCTCAAACAACTTATTGTTGCATAACTTATCTTTGTGCAACAATCAAACAATATGCGCATTTTTTCTTTTAATGTAAACGGCATACGGTCTGCTGTTTCTAAGGGATTTTTAGAATGGCTGCAATCCAATAAACCCGATGTGGTTTGCCTTCAAGAGATTAAGGCCCAATACGAGCAGATTCCGATTTTGCTTTTCGAGGAGTTGGGTTATAAGAGTTATTGGCATTCGGCCGAAAAAAAAGGATATAGCGGCGTAGCCATATTATCGCTCCAAACACCCGATAAAGTTGATTATGGGATGGGAAATAAACGATATGATAGCGAAGGGCGAGTAATAAGGGCAGATTTTGGCTCGTTATCGGTTATGAGTGTGTATCATCCAAGCGGCACAACAGGCGATGTTAGGCAAGCATTTAAAATGGAATGGCTCAACGACTTTTTGCACTACATCCAAGATCTTCGACAAAAAAGACCCAAACTTGTGATTTCGGGCGACTTCAATATTTGCCACAAAGCAATAGATATTCATGACCCCGTGCGCAATGCAAAATCCAGTGGATTTTTGCCCGAAGAACGCGACTGGATGACCCGTTTTCTAAATGCGGGTTTTATTGACTCATTTCGCCATTTCGACCCATCGCCCCACAACTATTCTTGGTGGAGTTTCCGCCCGGGAGTGCGCGAACGCAATTTGGGCTGGCGCATAGACTACAACATGGTTACAGATAATCTTTTGACTAACTTGCATTCGGCCGGCATCAATCCCAGTGTTGTGCAATCCGACCATTGCCCTGTGTGGGTAGAACTTACCAACAATTTTGATGCTTAACTCTGTTTAAAAATTTTACAAACGATATTCACATTAAAAAATTTTTCAAAAAAAAATAAACTTCAATATGAGATTCACCACAATACTTTTAATATTAGGACTGGGAGCTGCTTCGCTTTCCTGCGTCTCTGCCCGTAAGTTTCAAGAATCAGAAGCTCAGCGCATAAGGCTGCAGGAAGAAAAGGCAGACCTTGCCATGCAGGTTGAGATTGCCGATGAAAGCATCACACTCCTTTCCCGTGCCCATGCCATATTGCGCCAAGACACCACAAGGCTTGGATTGCTCAAAAGGGAGTTGCAAGGCAATTTGTTTCAAACGACTGAGGCAAACCAACAATTGCAGTTGCAAATAGATAGACTAGCTGCAGGGCATGCAGAGGAGCTACAATTAGCTCTTTCGCGCATGAATGCCATACAAGACAACCTTCAAGGCAGAGAAGACGAAGTAAGGCGGCAGGAAGAGCAATTAGCAGCACTTATGAGTAGTTTTACGGCAAAAGGTACCCGCGTGGAGGAGTTGGAAGGTATATTGCGGAAACAGGAAGAAGTAGTGCAGCAATTGCGCCAAACTGTTGCCCAGGCTTTGTTGGGATTCGAAGGTCGGGGATTGACCATTAATATTAGGCAAGGAAAAGTATATGTGTCGCTCGATGAGAGTTTGCTTTTTGCCTCGGGAAGTGCCACTGTGGATAGGGCCGGGCAGGCAGCATTGGTGGAATTGGCTAAGGTTTTGGCAGCAAATCCTGATATTACCGTTATGATTGAGGGGCATACCGACGATGTGCCGCTTAGAGCAGGTGGTCCTATCAGAGATAATTGGGATTTGAGTGTGTTAAGAGCAACTTCCATAATCAGAATTCTACAGAGGGAAGGCAATATCAATCCAGCACGGTTTATTGCTGCCGGTAGGGCAGAATTTCTGCCCCTCGACCCGGCAAGAACTCCTGAAGCCCGCAGAAGAAATCGCAGAACGGAGATTATCCTTACGCCAAACCTCGATCCTCTGTTTCAGATAATAGAGACGAGATAGATAATTCTGCCAATTCCTTAATTGCAAGGCGTGAATAAAAACCTGACTAACAGAATAGGCATAAATGCCAAGGCCTGCAAAATGGGCACCTTTCTTTGTGCATATGGAGGACCGGTAGGGCGTTTTTTTAATCTGAAAGCAGGGCGGCATACTGCAGCATCTTAAAAAGGGAGACCAACATTATTTAATTTCGAATTTCCCCTAAGCCACCCTTCATTTAACAATTAACAAAAGGTAACTTTGAAGAGAAATCTGGCTGAAGACCAACAAGCAGGGATTTGAGTCATAATGAAAGTTAATGAAAACAGAAATTTTTTAAGAACAACAAATAATCTCAACTTTATGAACAGAAAAGTATTGGTTTTTGGTGCTACAGGAAAAACTGGCATTAAAATTTGCGAACAACTGAATGAAAGTAAAATATCGCATGTTGCTTTTGTGAGAAACCATCCTGAAAATAAAACGGTATTGCAAAACACAGAACTGATATATGGTAATGTTCTTAATGAAGCAGACATAGTAAATGCATTGAAGGCAAATGCATTTACTGACATAGTAATTTCCTTGGGAAGCAGGGATTTTAAAAATACAAATATCCGTTCTGCGGGCACAAAAAACATACTTGAAGTATTGAACAAATTATCCATCAATTGCAAAATTCATGTAATCAGCGCATTAGGCGTGGGCGAAAGTTGGGCACAAGTGGATTGGTTTGGAAAGTTAATTTGTAAAGTTCTGATCAGAAATACTATGAAAGATCATGAAGCCCAAGAAAAAATTGTTATAAACAGCAACTTTAAGTTTCATATCCTGAGACCTGTAGGCTTAACAGATGGTGAGCTTACCGGAAAAACACTAAATCAAACACAAGGCTTCTTGCCAAGCAACCAAATCTCCCGAGCAGATGTTGCGAAATATTTGGTAGATAACTTGCGAAATGATAAAATTGGGTTTAGCTCAATTTGTAAGGCAAACTAAATGCGAAAATATAATCGCGGTTGTAACCTGTAGTTGCTAAAAAATGATTGCAACCATACTTGCAAACCAAAATTACTGAACAAGAAAATATAGTTTGTAGATGATTTTACAAAGATTGAAACCCAGAAAGGCACTGAACAAGGCCTTTTTGAAAGTAAAGCCAAACAGGACTGAAATTGACGGTTTCAAGACCAATCTCATTGCTTTGCTCGATAGGACAAACGATACGGAAAGTGAAGAGTTTCATAAAAACTTGGTTTCCGACTTTCTCAAAGACACTTACTACAAGCAAAACCACTTTATTAATACCAAAGGTCGAAACGACCTTGTTATTCACAACGGCATAAACGCAAACACGACTGTTGGAGTAATTCTCGAAGCGAAAAAGCCCACCAACAAGGTGGAAATGCTTTCAACCGATAATATCAACAAGAAAGCGTTTCAGGAGTTGGTTTTGTATTACCTAAGGGAAAGAAAAACACAAAAAAACCTTGAGGTAAAGCATCTGGTGGCGACCAACATCAACGAATGGTTCATTTTTGACGCTACCCTATTCGACAAACTGTTTGCGCAAAACATAAATCTGGTAAAGCAATTCAATGACTTTGAAGGCGGACGGTT
>DMJL01000050.1 GCA_003451785.1 Bacteroidales bacterium | reverse complement strand
ATATCAGCAACATTTATTTTGCCGCTGGCTGCCAACTGGTCTATTATGGAAGATTTTCCAATGGTGCCAACAATTACAACATTTTGCCTACCAGAAACCGACCCAACAAATAACTCGGGTCTGTAGCCTGTAACATTATACAAATCGTTTTGAAAATAGCCAGCTACTCTGGTTAAACCGGGGTGATCGTCTTCTGCAATGAGAATGGCCGCAACTTGTCCGGCTTCAGCTAAGATGAAGCCATTAGGAATTTTTCTCTCACTTATATAACCACTGTGTGTTTGCCCAGGTATGTTTAGCGGAAGAAAAGGATTGGCAATGGAATGGAAAATCCCACCCAAAAAAAGTATAGCACAAAATATGAAAAGTTTCATTTGAAAAAAATTTGTTTTAAAAAGGCAGATGAAATGCGCTGCCTGCAAGGAATGCCGGTTTCTGCAAAATCCCATTTATGGCTCGATTCATGTTGCTTTAAAAAGTCTTTTAATAGGGTCAATTAATAATGCATTACATCTTAAATTCTTTCAATCTTTCATTGCAATATTGCAGAGGATTGAGAGTTCAATGATTCAAATAATGACATATTTCTTTAAAAATCTATAACTCCAAAATATGCTTCTTTTGGGTTGTGGTTGCGGTCGAAAAGCAGGGGGTGATCTGCACGCCCTTGCACCGGCCAATTGTTGAGCCAAGAATTTCCATCATGCACCCCCCAAAAAGTAACATTGGTGATTCTATCCTTATGCCTTCTAAAAACTCCAAAGAACCTTGTATAGGCGGCTCTTTGGCGCATTGCCACTTCTGGGGTAAAAGCCTGCATAGGAGCACCTTGGCTTGTGTAAATAGAAACATCAAGTTCGGTGATATGTATCTCTAAGCCTAAGGAAGCATATCTGTTGATGGCATCAATGAGGTCGTCGTTGGAAGGCCAGTCAACATTCCAATGTCCTTGCATTCCCATTCCATCTACCAAACCTTCGGCCCTAAGGCGCGATAATAATGTGAAAATTTTCTCGCGTTTTATCGGGTCGGTTTCACGATAGTCGTTATAAAACAATTTGGCAGCAGGGTCGGCTGCCCTTGCAGCCCTGAATGCTTCAAAAATAAAATCTTCGCCCAAGATATTAAACCATTGCGAACCCCTGTAAGTTGCACCACCATTGTCAATCGCCTCATTCACCACATCCCATGCATAAACTCGCCCACGATACCTGGAAACAACCGCAGTAACATGGTTTCTAAGCCTTTGCAAAAGCACTTCGCGGGAAACCGGCTGTCCATTACCCTGCTGGAAAACCCATGCAGGAGTTTGGTTGTGCCAAATCAATGTATGACCTCTGACACGCATATTGTTTGCTTCTGCAAAATTTACAATTCGGTCGGCATTGGTCCACCTGAAATTTCCTTCAGAAGGCTGTAGGGCATCCCATTTCATAGCATTTTCGGCTACTATTGCATTAAAATGCCTACGAATAAGTGCAACGGAAGTAGGATTGTCTAAGTCGCGAGGCTCAACAGCCACTCCCACATCAAAATAACCCGCATTGGCAAAATAATGTCGCAAGCCATCGGTAGTGAGGTTATATTCAGCGAGATTTCGCGGCCTACGACGCTCTACCACAGGCTCATCAGCAGGCTCATCAGTATCACCGCAAGCTGAAAAAACAAACAACCATAGAAGGAAAAAAGAAAGTTTCCTGAATTTCATTGTGATTTATTGTAAAAAGAAAGAAAGTACCCGTGAACCATTCACGGGTACTTGAAAAACAATTTTACTGAATTCTAAATCTGACATTATCAACATTTAAGATCAAATTCTGACCAGCTAAAGCAGTGTTATTGCGGGCATCAACAAAAATAAAACCGAATAACCTGTTATGGTTTGGCATCCATCTGGCAGTGCCCAGCGGTGGCACAGTTGCACTAAAAATCACATCAGAAGAGGAACCACCACCCATGAGATTTGTGTTGATACTGAACGATGTCCAAGTTTGTGGATCTGCAGGTACTGTAAGCATTGATGCAAAACCCCATGGTGTTCCACCTGCTTGTGTGGCGATTGCAAGTTTAACCCTCACATTGCCATTAACATCTACCATTTCCGCGGGTACAGCACCCAAATTCAAATCAAACTCTAAGAATACACCTACCGACGATGAAGTGTAGAGCAAGAACCTATCGTTGGCTGGGTGTGCAGCAGGGGCGCCTGGGAAGGCAGTACCACCACCATCGCCTCTTAGCCAGAATCTTGGCCATACATCTCCTCCGCCCAGGGTAACCGTTGTAGTACCAAAATTGCCCCTTGCTGCACCACTTGGCACAGAGGTAAGGGATTGTACGGTAGCGTTTACCTGATCCCATCCTGAACTTGTGAAACGATGGGGAGTGAAGGTGCGATCGAAGTCAACTACCCAAAATTCTCCGGTAATTAAAAATGGTATTGCTGTAGCAACAGTACCATTAGCAGTAACTAAGTTGATTACAGCTGTAATGTTTCCTGGAACACGCACCGTGATATTGGTAGGTGTCTGTGCCATTATTGTCACAGGGGTTGCTCCAATTCGAGCAGATGTTACCAAGTCGAATCCGGTACCGGTAAGGGTAATATCGCGCGTACCGCCAGCTATTTCAGCACCCTTTTGTGGGAAGAAATTAGCAATTACAGGAAGGTTTACCCTAAAATCGGACGATGATTGGGTAGTTCCATCGGGAACTGTAAGTATTATTCTTCCGGTAGTTGCACCTGTGGGAACCGTAACAGTAAGCCGTGTAGGACTTACCAAAGTATGGGGAGCTACGATGGTACCAAATCTCACCTGTGCAACCACATCCATCATAGTACCATCAATTGTAACAACTGTTCCGATATCGAGTGCAGATATATCGGGGCTGATTGTATTGATTACTGGCAGGGCCAGCGACAATTCTGTGGTACTAACAGCCTCACGCACTTGAATAAATCCAAACTCAGTGAGAAAGTTGTAAAACATTCTTATGGAACCCGAAACCATCAAGGTTGGAGTAGTAATAGTGATAGAAGTAGCTGTCCTTTCTCCAATGGTTGCACGGAGGTTGCCAACATAAATGGAATCAATTCGTTCCATTAAATTTCCTGTGATGGTAACTTGCTGGTTTCTTCCAACTATTGCAGGAGAAAAACCAATAATGTTGGGCACGGGAATAGCATCAACACGAAACTCGGTGAGTGAAGATGTTACGGAATTTGGGCGAACAAGGCGTATTCGGCCTGTGGTAGCACCAACGGGGATTGTAACTCTAATTTCGGTGTTTGATCTGCTTTGGATAGTTGCTTCCCAATTTCCAAAGGAAACCTTGGTTACATCACCAAAGCCTGTGCCGGTAATTACAACCGTTTGACCCGGATGCCCCGACTCGGGCGCAAATGTAAATGGCTTAGCAAGTTCTACAGGATCAATGCTAAGGGGCGCACTCTCATCGCAGCTTGTTGTAAATAGCACTACAAAAAGCATTAGAAAGATGGCCGGTAACGATATTTTCTTAAATGTTCTCATCTTCAATAGATTTGTTAGTCAGGAATAATAAACCGGATATTGTCGAAGAATACCAATTGACCAAAATTGGCATTTGCAGTTTGGGCAGGGGGCTGAATTTTCACACCTCTTAAATCGTGAAAAAGCATAACCTCACCAAATGGTTCTCCACCACCATAGCCAGTTCCCATCTCAGCAAAAGGCATTCTAATAGTTTGCCAATCCACAGTAACGGGGAGGGTACGCCCCCAAACGGTACCACCATCTCTGAACACCATAACATTCACATTCATATTACGGGATACTCTCATGTCTATGGCCATAATAATTTGCCTATTGCGATCTTGAGTAGTAATATCGGTGGGGAAATTTTGGGTGTTGAAGTCCATATTACCGCCCCAACCGGTTGCACGGTCGGCAATTTCTACTGACAGGAAGTTATTATTTGGAAACATTCCCGGTACTACAGTAGGACTCTGAATATTTCCATTGGGACTCCAATTGGCGAAGAACGGGCTTGTCCCATCAAAATCATGAATAAGAATTTCCCTACCAAGAATTAGTGGTGCTTGGCTTTCGGATATGCTACCAGTAGCGGTATGCAATGCAATGGTACCGCCTGTGGAGCCTGTGGGCATAGTAAATCGAAGGATTTGGTCACTTACCCTAGTAAAGGTGGTTA
This sequence comes from Bacteroidales bacterium, assembly GCA_003451785.1. GTDB lineage: Bacteria > Bacteroidota > Bacteroidia > Bacteroidales > UBA7960 > UBA7960. The sequence continues at coordinate 5,255 of DMJL01000050.1, read as the reverse complement.
TTTCCTGCGCTCCCATAAATACTCTTGTTGTGAGATGCAATGCCCTACCCATAAGCGTAATCACTGTACCCGGCCGAGCTGCTTCAGGGCTAACTCGTTGAATTACCGGAGGCGAAATCAATGTAATAGCTCTTGTGGCAAGACCTTTGCCTCTAAAAAAGATATTCATATTAATAACACTTCCTAAAGGAGAGCCTTCTGGAATTAGCACCCGCAATGAGTCACGAGTAGCTGTAAATGTTATTGGTACATTCTCGGTGTTGAGCATAATGTGAAACACCTCGTGAAGGTTGGTACCTGTGAAGGTAACTATTTGACCAGGTTGGGCTATTTGGCGATCCATTGTAGCTATACGATGGTTCATGTCAATAATTCCCGGCTCCATAAAGGTTTCCTGCTCCTCGCAACCCCAGAACATAACTGGGATTGACAACATCAGGAAAAATGCGAGTTTTAATATTTTTGGTTTTTTCATTTGAAAAAAATTATTTTAATGTTCAATAAAATTTGCCACAATATTTTCAAAGTCAATGACATGAAAATTTTCAATGGCGCATTTCATGTTTTTTTATGTTTAAAGTTCTCCCTTAGGTGCCAAAACCCGGATTTTGCGGGAAAGGATTGGTAGTAAGGTCTCTCTGACTTTGTGGAATAGGTCTAAGGATATGGTGGTCCTGAATACCACTTCCGGGTAGAGCGGGTGTAGCATTCCTCAGTCTGTGCAAAAGCATCGGTACACCAGCAGCATTGCGAGTTCTAACAAGATCGAACCAACGCATATACTCACCGGCAAGTTCTCTGCTTCTTTCATCAAGAATAAAGTTTATACCAACCTCGTGATCCGTCATGGATGGAGTAGCAGCAGTGATTCGCGCAACGGCAGCAGCATTGGCAGCATCTGCGCGACCGGCAAGAAATGCCGCTCTAGTGCGCACCACATTCAACAGATTGCGTGCTTCAGCAGGTCTATTTAGATACATGGCAGCTTCTGCAGCTATAAGATATGTTTCCGCAAAACGGAAAACGATAAAAGGCCGAACCGATGCGTCATTCATACTTGGGCGGTCAATATCGTCATACTTTCTCATGGATGGGAAAATAGATAATGTTTGACGGGTACCTGCAGCTGTTACATTGTCGAAATATTCGGATGGTCTAAATATTCTCAATGCCCTTGCCGGACGATGACTTTCAACACCAGGCAGCCAAATAGCTGTATCGCCATTTGCAAAACCGGGCATTTCAGCATTCGCAGCATCATTCACGCGCCAGAGCGTTTGGAAAGTTTTATTATAACGGGTATCATCGTTTCTTTCAGCAAAGGCAACTTCCAGAAGGTAATTGGTAGGTCTAACCCTATGCCAGGGTCGTCCGTAAGGAATATCTCGCACCAAACCTCTAACTAAAGCACCATAGTTGGGTCTATAGAAGAAGCTACTTCTGTTTGCTCTGAAGTTTGCAGCAGTTTCAGCTGCTTCGTTAAATACTTGGTCGGTACTTCTCTGAACATTGAAAAGCACCTCTGCATTGTTTTCGTTTCTTGGTCTATGCACATCGGCAAAATCGCGCAAAAGTGCTACGCCATAAGTACCCGCATTATTGATAAGGTACATAGCATTGTCGAAGGCATTTTGATAATCCGTGGGTCTCCCTGCTGTTGGGTGAGTCGCTCTTGTAAGATAAACTAAAGAAAGCAAATGACGAGCAGATGCACCCCAAACCCTTCCGGGCTCAGCTGGTCTTTTGGGAAGGTCGTTTTTGGCTATTTCCAAATCGTTGATTATGGCCATATAAACAGAATCCACAGAAGTTCTATAAGCTTTGGTACTTGGAACTTGGTTAAATCTAAGATTCAAAACCAGGTCGCCGTACATCCTTACCATATTGAAATACCATAACGCTCTTATAAACCTTGCTTCGGCCATTACTACCCTTTGACGGGATTCCATCATGCCCGAGGCGGGTGCAAATTGGATTACAGCATTGGCAGTATTTATGGCGGTATAACCCCAATTCCAAGTGGTTCCAACCATACCATTGGTAAGTAAGGCGGCTTGGTCGTAAGTCATTACTGCAAGATTACCATCGGGACCTCTTTGAAACTCATCGGTGCCGGCAACAGTCATAGTCATTGCGCTCTCCCCACCGTAAAACAATCTAAGGTCGGAATAGGCAGAATTCAGCGCGGATTCAACACCGCTAGCTGTTTCTAAGTATTGTGCTGTTAGCAGTGAGCGGGGCTCCTCCTCCAAAAACTCTGTGCAGGAAGTTACAAGCGTTGCTGCTACCAAAACGATTATTAGGTTAAATATCTTTTTCATTTCTGGATGCAATTAGAATTTATAGTTTATACCCAAGATGAATTTCCTGGTTGGAGGAACATCCAGACCAACCTTTAGAGCTCTTTCGGGAACGCCTTCGCCACCCGAAATGGTTGCACCTGTGCGGTTTGGCTCGGGATTTACACCACCGGCATCAACATAAGGGGAGAACAACAAGAATGGATCTTCCACTGTGGCAAATACCCTAAGGGTACTTTCGCCGCCAAGGAAACGGGTAAAGCGGGGATTCACATTGTAGCCTAGGTTGATAGACCTGATTTTTCCGAAACTGGCATCAAAGTAACCTAAAACCCCTGTAAAAGAAGCATCGAACGACCTATGAGGCATCGGCATATCGTTGGTTGGGTTATCTGGTGTCCAGTAATCAACCCTTAAACCATTGCGACGACCGTCAAGGCGGTTTACAAAGTCATTAGGCATGTGCAAGGTGCTGATAAGCATACCACCAAGACGGAAGTAAGAAACAATGCTCAAATCGAACCCCCTGAAACGGAAAGTAGAAGTGATACCCCCTTGAATATCAGGCTCGCTTGAACCCAACACGCGGCGGTCTGCTGCAGTGATGCGGCCATCCGGCTCATCTCCATTTACGCCACCACCTGCAAAATCAAGCAATCTAATTCTGCCGGGAGCAAAACCGTATTGTGCAGCCAAACCGGCTTGGTCTAATTGCCAAATTCCAAGTTTCACATGATCGAAAATTGCACTCATGGGCTGACCTACAAACCAACCGTTACCTATATCGCGGGTTATGGAAGGATCTTGTAGCGCAACGATTTTGTTACGGTTGAAGAAAGCATTCGCTGATATTTCCCAACCAAAATCGCCTTCATTGCGTGGAGAAACGGCTACACCATTCAGAACAAACTCGATACCGCGGTTTTCTGTTCTACCCACATTGGTCATAAAGCGTCCTGGAACACCAATAGAGGCAGGAAGTTGCTTTGCAAGCAAAAGATCGGTGGTTTCTTGAAGATAGGCATCTATAGAGCCATACAAACGACCGCGGAAGAAGCCGAAATCAATACCTATATTGGTAGTGGCCGTATGCTCCCAACCCAGCTCGAGGTTTGGTAGGGTTGTAACTTGATAACCCCTAACGCCCCGACCTCCGAAATTGTAGAAAGTACCCGATAGACCTCCAAGAGTTGCATAGGGGCTAACTGCTGTATTTGCAGCCTGGCCATATCCTATGCGCACCCTAAGATTCTCAATAAATGTGGCATTTTCCATAAACCGTTCGTTCATAACATTCCAGCCCAAAGCAACTGCCGGATAAATATGCCACTTGTTGCCAGGGGCAAGCCTCGACGAACCATCGGCACGACCCGAAATGGTTACCATATATCTGTCATCGAACACATAGTTGGCCCTTGCCATGAAAGAAACAAGACGCCAATCGGAGAAGAAGTTTCCGGAACTTGGAGCTTGAATTACTTCTGCAAGAAAAGGATTGTTGAACTGAATCTGGTCAACAGGTATTCTTCCCAAGTCAATCCTTGAACCAGTAGAAATATTCTCCTGTACACTTGCCATACCTGTAATGTTTACTCTATGCCGTTGAGCAAAGGTGTTGGAATAGGTAAGCAGGTTTTCGATAGTGTAGTTGAAATTATCGCTATTGTTTACCTGAGCCTGGTTTTCGCGACTATCGCGGAATGGTGTGTGGCTTCCAAAGAAGTTGTTGTATTTATTGTCTGAAAAGCTAACGCCAACATTCAAACGATTTACCAAGTTTGGAGTAACTTGCACTTCGCCATAAAACATATTGAAAGTAGCAAACCTTCTGTTCTGCTCGTTCCAACGGGTGCGGTCTTGCAGTACAAGAGGGCTATAAGTAATTTCTGTATCGTAGCCTGGTTGCTCGTTTACAGTTCCGTCCATATTATATGGTGAGGACAAAGGCGAGAAAGTAAGAACAGACCACATGGGGTTTGCTGATTGGGCATCGGTAATGCTAAATGAGTTCATAGAAGTGAACCCTACTCTAACTCTTTTTCCGATCGTTTGGTCAACTGCTGCCCTTAAGCTATAACGGGTAAATCCCATAAAGGGAAGCACCCCAGTTTCGCGAAAGAAACCGCCCGATATACTATATTGTGTGGTACTTGTACCAGCAGAAAGAGTTACCTCGTGGTTAGAAGTTAAACCAGTTTGATAAATAAGGTCTTGCCAATCGGTTTCGCGACCCAAAAGCATGGATTCTTTCTCATTGGGAAGGAAGTTGGTGTAGCCTGCTATATTGCGCAATTGTATGAATTCTTCGGCATTGAACACCTCATACCGACGAGCCACGGTAGATAAACCTTGGTAGGCATTGTAGGTTACACGCAGTTCACCTTCACGCCCCCTCTTGGTTGTAATAAGAATAACACCATTGGCACCCCGCGATCCAAAGATTACGGTTGCAGACGCATCTTTGAGTACCTCCATAGATTCTACATCATCCATACTAATGTCGTTGATGCTGCCAGCAAATGGGATACCATCTAATACAATCAGCGGGTCGTTGGAAGCCGACAAGGAGCGTTCACCCCTGATACGAATTTGAGAACCACCACCCGGACGGGTTGAGGTATTTTGAATTTCGAGACCGGATACTTTGCCCTGCAATGCCCTTACAACATTGTGCGCAGGCACATCGCGCAAACGAGCCGCATCAACACTGGTAATTGAACCGGTAATGTCGCTCTTTCGCTGAACGCCGTATCCGACAACTACAAATTCATCAAGACCCATTAAGTCGGGAACCAAAGTTGCCTGAACAATTTGCCTCCCTTCGATGGGCATGACTAAGGTACGAAACCCCACAAATGAGAACTCCAAAGAGCCGGTAGAAGGCGCGGAAAGAGAAAAATTTCCATCTCCATCGGTAACAGTACCGGCAAAGGTCCCCTGAAGTACAACATTTAC
>DMJL01000156.1 GCA_003451785.1 Bacteroidales bacterium | reverse complement strand
GCAAACACCATTATGACTGCTTTCAACGAAATCAATGGTATTCCAGCCACGGGGCATCTTCCATTGCTTCGCGATTTGCTTCGAAACCAATGGGGTTTTGATGGGGTACTCCTTTCTGATTGGAACTCAGTTACCGAAATGATTGTTCATGGCTTTACGCCAAACCAGAAAGAAGCCGCCTACATGGCCATGCAGGCAACGGTGGATATTGAAATGACCAGCCCTGCCTACCAATCGTATTTGGCGCAACTCATCAGCGAAGGTCGTATTTCCGAAAAACAGCTTGACGATGCTGTGAGGAGGGTATTGCGATTGAAATTTGAACTTGGACTTTTTGATAATCCATTCAAATTTAGAGGAGATTTTCCGCCGCTGCTAGCTCCGGAGCATCTTGCAGCATCCAAGCAAATGGCAATTGAGAGTGTGGTAATGCTCAAAAATGAGAATGCTCTGCCCGTTTCTACCAATATTCGCAGAGTGGCTGTAATTGGACCCTTGGCTAATGCTCCGCACGAACAATTAGGCACTTGGATTTTTGATGGTAGGAAAGAAAACTCTATTACACCGCTTCAATCCATTGAGGAACTTGGACGCGAACATGGTTTTACGGTGCAATATCACCGCGCTTTAGAGACAAGCAGATCGCACCAAATTACGAATCCTGCTGCCATTTTGCGCGATGTGGAAAGAGCAGATGCCGTGCTTCTGTTTTTAGGTGAAGAATCCATACTTTCTGGTGAAGGGAAAAGCTTAGCAAACATAGACCTTCAGGGAGCCCAAGAGGAGCTTGTACGACTTGTTGCTTCAAGAGGCAAACCCGTAATAGCCATAATCATGGCTGGTAGGCCGGTTACTTTCGAAAAAGTAAAACCATACATGGATGCAGTACTATACGCTTGGCACCCAGGCACCATGGCCGGCCCTGCGCTTGCAGATTTAATATTTGGAAAAGTTTCGCCTTCAGGAAAATTGCCGGTTACATTCCCACGGCATGTAGGTCAAATTCCGATGTATTACAACCATAAGAACACCGGCAGGCCTCCATCCCATGAAACTTTTGTGCACATATACGACATACCTGTTGAGGCGTTTCAATTCTCGTTAGGAACAACTTCGCACTATCTTGATTATGGCTTCGAGCCGATGTTTCCATTTGGATTTGGGTTGTCTTATACCACTTTTGAAATTACTAATGTTCAACTCGAAAACAACAGGCTCAGGGTTGGAGATGATATCAGAGTAACATTTACACTCAAAAATACCGGTAATATGGCTGCGTCAGAAGTAGTACAGCTATATACCCGTCAACTCTTTGGATCTCGTACACGACCTGTAAGGGAACTCCGAGCATTCCAGAAAATTTACTTGCAGGCAGGCGAACAGCAACACTTCACATTTAACTTAAATACATCTGAACTTGCTTTCCACAATGCGCAAATGCAACTTGTAACAGAAACTGGCCAATATCATCTATGGGTTGGCAACTGCTCTCAATCGGGAATAAGAAAAGAATTTGAAATTATTGAATAACCATTTTTTAAAATCACAATACTAACTTATGATAATGTCACGAAGACTTTACACCATATTCATTTCGCTCATCGTAGCATTAGGTGGCTTTTTGTTGGGATTCGACAGTGCTGTAATCTCTGGAGCCATGCCCTACTATCGAGTAACATTTGGGCTTGAATCCGGCTCTATGCTTCTCGGATTCTCGGTCAGTTCGCTTATTTTGGGTGCAATTTTTGGCAATATTGTTGCCGGATCGCTTGCCGATTTTTTTGGGCGAAGCAAAATATTAAGACTTACAGCGATCTTATTTGCTGTTAGTGCAATAGGCTCCGCATTAGCTTTCGACATTACCAGTTTTATCATAGCCCGAATTATTGGTGGTATTGGAGTGGGTATGGCAATTCTTATCGCTCCCATGTACATTGCAGAAATTGCACCTCGCAAGATGCGTGGAACACTGGTTACTTTCAATCAACTCAACATTGTGGTGGGCATTTCCATTGCCTATTTCTCAAATCTCTATTTTCAGCAAGCAATTGCCGATCCCGATTTGAAATGGAGGGTAATGTTAGGTGTAGAAGCAATTCCCGCAATCCTATATTTGATTCTACTTTTCTTTGTTCCAATGAGTCCCCGTTGGCTCATGCAAAAGAACCGCAATGAAGAAGCTAAGAATGTTCTTTTGAAAATCCATGGTCAAGAGCAAGCTGCCATAGAGTATGATGAAATAGAGAGCAACTTGAATGAAGAGACCAACAAAGAAAAGGCGCGTTGGGCAGAAGTATTCTCAAAGCGCATGAAGTTGGTGCTTATCATTGGTTTTGGAATCGCATTTTTCCAGCAAATTACAGGCATCAATGCCATTTTCTACTATGCTCCAATGATTTTTGAGATGGCTGGCGGAGGCAGAGATGCTGCCTTTATGCAAGCTGCCATTTTGGGAGTTACCAATGTGGTAATGACCATTGTTGCAATGTTTCTGATTGATCGCATAGGGCGAAAACCCCTGCTATACATCGGAGCTACCGGAATATCCCTATCCTTAGCACTTGTAAGCTTTTCATTCTACAAAGCTCAATATGTGATAAGCCCCGAAACAATGCAAAGTCTGATGGTAGAAATACACGAAAGTGCTGCTAGTGCCGAGCAAATTGCAAGAATTCAAAAACTTGAAGATTTAGCAGGCAGTGAATTCGATAATGAGTTGGATTTCTTTGATAAAGTTTACGACACAGTAGGGCCAGAAACCTTCCAGGCTTACCGAGATGTAATAATGCGGCATTCTATTACTATCAACAGCATTTTGGTGCTAATCGGTCTTATAATGTTTGTAGCATCATTTGCTATTTCCATGGGTCCGGTAATGTGGGCACTACTTTCGGAAATCTTTCCAAACAAGCTCCGCGGACTTGCAATTTCCATTGTAGGATTCTGGAATTCGATTGTTAGCTTCTCGGTTGCAACACTGTTTCCTGTGCAACTCGAGCTCTTGGGATCTACTGCTACTTACTTGATTTATTCAATTTTTGGCCTTCTCTCACTAATATTTGTTTGGCGGTTTGTACCCGAAACAAAAGGTAAGTCTTTAGAAGAACTTGAGAAAGAACTTACCAGCAAGTCTTAAGTTTAATTCTCAGGAACGCGTTAATGGATTCCGTTTCACAGTGTTTTAATTTTTAACTCAACCTAATATGAAATTTCTAAAATCAATCCTAATTATTGTAATGATGTTGCCCCTATTTGCATGCAACAGGACAGACCGACCAATCGACCCGATGACTTTAGGTCCTGCCATAGTCGAGCTACGGAATGTAGAAGGCAGGTACCGCCTTTTTGTAAACGATGAGGAATTCTTTGTTAAAGGAGCCGGTTGTGAATTTGGACCTTGCTACTCAATATCTATACATGGAGGCAATGCCATTCGCACATGGCGCACAGACAACGGGCAGCAGAGCGGTCGCGAAGTACTGGATCAGGCATGGGAAAACGGGCTGATGGTTTTGATGGGCTTAGATGTTGGGCGCGAGCGCCACGGATTTGATTATAACGATACAGCTGCTGTAGCTGCGCAGTTAGAAAAACTTAGAAAGGAAGTAATGGAGCTACGCGGCCACCCCGCACTTCTGGGCTGGGGAATTGGAAACGAATTGAACCTTCATTACACCAACCCAAAGGTATGGGATGCTGTAAACGACATTGCAAAAATGATCAGGGAAGTTGATGGCAACAATGTTACAACCACCATGTTGGCAGGAATAAACCAGCGGGATGTGCAATTAATTAAAGAAAGAGCGCCATACTTAGATTTCATTTCCATTCAGATGTATGGAGATATTATAAACCTGCAGCAACGCATTAAAGAATCTGGCTTTACAGGTCCTTACTTAGTTACCGAGTGGGGAGCTACAGGCCATTGGGAGGTCGCCACTACTGAATGGGGATCGCCAATAGAAGAAACATCTGCCGAGAAAGCCGATGCCATAAAAGAAAGGTACCGCGCGGCTATCCTTGCCGATGATGCCAATTGCTTAGGCTCGTTCGTTTTCCTTTGGGGCCAAAAGCAAGAACGCACCCCTACCTGGTATGGTCTGTTTACCGAAAAAGGCGAAAAGACTGAAGCAATTAAAGTGATGGAGTACCTATGGACTGGTCAGAAACCCGCTATTGCTGCCCCAAGGATTTATGACATTAAGATCGAAGGTAAAGGCGGGCGATTCGACAATGTGAGGCTCCAAGCCAATGGCGAATATACCGTACAATTTACTGTTGAATATGCCATTATGGAAAATCTTACAGTGAGAGCTGAAATCATGCCCGAACCAGTCGAATTAAGTGTAGGTGGCGACTATGAGAGAAGACCAGTATCAATCGAAGGGCTCATCCAGGATGTAAGTATTTCTCAGGCAACTTTCAGGGCACCCAATACAAATGGCGCATATAGGGTATTTGTATATGTTACCGACAACGAAAACTTTGTAGCAACAGCTAATTTGCCGTTTTATGTCAGGTAGAAATGCCTTTAGTTAAGATTTAAGGGTTGTATCAGATGTCTTGGTTTCAGGTGGATGTGGATTTTGAAAATCTGCCATGCAGGGAACCAGTGGTTGGGGGAAACTGTGGTTTGGTTATCATAAATCCCTGCACAAGACTAAATGGTACAACCCTGTTTTTTTTGACCCATTGACCCCTTAAATATCAACAACCGTACTATGAAAGTAACGAAACAACAAATTGGCTTGCTTCCTGTCGAATTTAAAAGCAGAGAGGTTGAAGGAGACCTTTTACACTTCAACGGAGAGGAAATGTATTGTATCCGCAATTTCGACCAAATGCCCCCTTTCTTAATGAACATTGTGAGCAGCTCCGATCTGTGGATGTACCTGTCGAGCAGTGGTGGGCTTACAGCAGGAAGGCAAAACTACAACAATGCCTTGTTTCCCTACGAAACAGATGACAAATTGCATATTGCAGCAGCCAATACTGGTCCTGTTACTATCATTAGGGTTCTGGAAAAAGACAAAACCATGCATTGGGAGCCATTTTCCAGCAGCTACAACGGATTATATTCTATTGAAAGAAACCTGTATAAGAACACAATAGGAAACAAAATTCTATTTGAGGAAAAAAATCTTGACCTGAAACTTACTTTTCGATATTGCTGGATGAACAGCGATAATTTGGGTTGGGTACGCCGCTGCGAACTTTTAAACAATTCAGGCAAAACCCGTAGAGTAGCATTATTGGATGGTCTTCTAAACCTTCTCCCGTGGGGCATTGGTCGCGAAAC
>DMJL01000260.1 GCA_003451785.1 Bacteroidales bacterium | reverse complement strand
TTGTGCATTTCTACATACTTCTTTTTACAACCATTGTTGAACAAGTAATTTCGTTTTTTAAGTTGTCGTACTCAATTCTCTGCTGGTTGATATAATTGAGAAATAATTCGGCTTTAGCAGGGTACTTGGTACTCAATTCTTGACATCTTTTCCATAGATTGGCATACTCTGTATCGTAAGTTGCGGAAACGCTATCGTCTTCGCTTGCGACAACTTCATCAATTAATTGCATTCCGGCATCCGTGATCTGGTTTTTTAGTTCAGCTTTACTAAGAATATGTATGTGCTTAAAGGCGCACCCGTGTTCAATATATCCATCGTCAATAATTATAATGCCATTTCCCTTCAAGTTGTTTTTCAGTAGGGTAAGGGTTTCAAAATAATTACCAAAAACCTGACCTATTGCACCTAAAATTATTACATCGAAAATCCCAATATTTTTTACCTTTTCCCGAATTTCTCCTACCTCAAATCTGCACAGATTTCCAACTCCATGCTCATCAGCTTTCGATGCGCAAGTATTTATAAATTCAGGTATTGCGTCGATTCCATAACATTCACAGTGCAATTGCTTTGCAACATTAACCGATACAGCTCCCTTCCCACAGCCTAAATCCAGAACATTGATGTTAATTGTATTTGTTTGATGCTTTTTTATAAGATTTACCATGGTGTCGGGGTTAGACCCCATTTCCCAAAAGTCTTGAAGTATGTACGGCAAGTAGGGCAAAATCTCATAATCCGTGCAATCCATTGTGGATAAAATGCTTTCTTCAATTGTTTTCATGCGGTATTCTCCATAACTGTATTTATGTTTGTTGTTTGTAATCTTTTTTGCATTTTGCGCAACTGTCCAAAGTTCAGGTTTTTATTATGATTTCGCAATCAAGATTATAGCCTTATAGATTAGAAAAAGCTAAGGGTGATACTTACAAAGTTATCAGCTAATTTTCATAAAAAAAACCCGGTCTTAATCCGGGTTCTTAGTTTCAAGCGATTTTAGCTTATCCATTAATTCAGGTAGTTTTCTTAGTGATGCCAATTGCTTTAAGAACTCCCTTGAGTCTTGGGCGGGCGTCCCAAAATAAGGCTTTCCGGCTTCAAGGGTTTTGGTTACACCGCTTTGCCCAAGAACTATGGTACCTTTCTTTATGGTTAGGTCTTTTTGCACCCCCACTTGGCCCCAAAGAATCACATCATTCTCTATCACTACACAGCCGGCTATTCCCACCTGTGCTGCAAAAAGGCAATTTCTTCCGATTTTAGTATCGTGCCCTACATGGATTTGATTATCGAATTTTGTTCCCCAGCCTATGGTTGTATCTCCTGTGGAGCCTCTATCAATGGTGCAGCTTGCTCCAATTTCAACATTATCTTCTATTACCACTCTGCCTCCCGATACTAATTTGTCGTAATGGGTGCTGCGGCGTTTGTAGTACAACCCATCGGAGCCAATCACCGAACCTGAATGGATGATAACATTATTGCCTATGATGGTGTGGTCGTAAATTGTTACATGGGGATGAATCAGGCAGTTTTCGCCTATTACCACATGATTGCCAACAAAAACTCCAGGTTGTAAAATCGTGCCTTTGCCAATTTTAGCCGAAGGGCTTATCATTTGGCTCGAGGGTTGGAATGGTCTAAATTTATTAATCAGCCATACAAAATCGCGAAAAGGGTCGTCAGAAAATATCAATGCCTTGCCTTCGGGGCAATCGGCTTGTTGGTTGATAATAATTGTAGTAGCAGCAGATTTCAGAGCTTTGTCGTAATATTTTGGATGGTCAACAAAGGTAAGGTCGCCTCTTTCTACCATGTGTATCTCATTGATACCTGTAATGAGAAAGTCCGGAGGACCAAAATATTTGGCCTGCAATAAGTCGCAAGTCTGTTTTAGGGTGAGGGGCTGGGCAAGCTGCATAGTATGTTTATTTTACACGCTCAGAATACGAGTTGTCGCGAGTGTCCACTCTTATTTTTTCGCCCACTTCAATGAAAAGTGGCACATTCACAATAGCTCCGGTTTCTAAGGTTGCAGGTTTCAAGGTGTTGGTTGCTGTATCGCCTCTCACCCCAGGCTCCGAATAAACCACTTCCAACTCTACAAAAGGAGGTAGCTCGCATGTAAGTGGAGTTTCCGTTTCGGCATGAAACATGATTTCTACCGACTGCCCCTCCTTCAAAAATGCGGGAGCATTGATGATTTCTTCCGAAAGAAATGTTTGGTCGAATGTTTCGTTGTGCATAAAATGGTAGCCCGAATCGTCTTTAAACAAAAATTGATACGGACGGCACTCCACGCGGGCAATATTTATTTTTACACCGGCATTAAATGTATTGGGCAGTATCTTACCCGTTTTCAAATTCTTTAGTTTTGTACGAACAAACGCTCCGCCTTTTCCGGGTTTCACATGTTGAAACTCAACGATGGTATATAATTCGCCATTAAAATCTATACACAAGCCATTCTTAAAATCCGAAGTAGTAGCCATAAATCTCTTTTCAGTTAATCAAAGTGTTATATAAAAATTTGGGCACAAAAGTAGCAAAACTTTGTATATGATGACTCCATTTTCTATAGTGCTCTATGGCCAAATTTAGTAGACATGTTTGGGGCTTATCTTTTGATGAAAATAAATTTTATCCAAAGTATTACCAGTGAAAATCAAGCAAATTACAGCCATATTTCAGATTTAATAGTTTCTAACGCGATGCGCCTTTAAGTTTTTCCCTTGGATAAAATCCCTTTTGAGAAAATGTTTCGTTAGATGCACAATATGCTATCCACTTCGGGATATTCATGGGTGTTGTGATTGGAGCAAACTACCACACTCCTGTTTTTTGCCAAATCCTGTTTAAGGTTTTGATACCA
>DMJL01000223.1 GCA_003451785.1 Bacteroidales bacterium | reverse complement strand
TTGTCATCCTGAGCGAAGCGAAGAATCTATTTTATGGCGGAATTACAAATTCCGCCAAACATGGGATGCATCAATTCGACTTTGCTCATTGCAGGCAAATCGTTCAGCATGACAATCTTCGATTGGCATCTTGTCATCCTGAGCAAAGCGAAGGATCTATTTTATGTAGGAATTACAAATTCCGCCAAGCGTGGGATGCTTCAATTCGACTTTGCTCATTGCAGGCACTTCGGTCAGCATGCAATTCTTCGATTAGCATCTTGTCGTCCTGAGCAAAGCGAAGGATCTATTTTATGGCGGAATTACAAATTCCGCCAAGCATTGAAGGATGTATGGATAATTGTAATTAGCGTTATCTTACCGCTAACAAGGAATGTTGCTTTTTATACCTTTGTAATTAATTTACCCTTCAATGGCGGAAATATTAAAACACGAGTGCGGCGTGGTGATGCTTCGCCTGCTAAAGCCCCTTGAGTATTATCATTCTCATTACGGTTCGGTTCTTTATGGGCTAAACAAGTTGTTTTTGCTAATGGAAAAGCAGCGCAATCGGGGCCAAGATGGCTCGGGTATAGGGTGTATAAAGCTCGACATGGCACCGGGAGATAGGTATATGACGCGGCTGAGAAGCAATAGCCCCAATCCCATACAGGAAATTTTCGAGAAAATCCATAAAACCATCCAACGCATTCGAAAGGACAATTCAGAAAAGTTGCAAGATGCCCAATGGATGAAAAACCATTTTGATTTTGCAGGAGAATTATACTTAGGGCATTTGCGATATGGCACATACGGTCGAAACGCCATTGAGAATGTGCATCCGGTTTTGCGCGAAAACAACTGGATGTCGAAAAGCCTAATGATTGCAGGCAACTTCAACCTTACCAATGTTGACCAACTTTTCGAGAGTTTGGTAAATATTGGACAACATCCCAACGAAACCGGCGATACCGTAACCATACTTGAGAAGCTCGGTCATTTTTTGGACGATGCCAACGAGGATCTTTACCGCGAATTCAGAAAAAAGGGTTTCAGTAAAAAGGAGATTTCGCCATTGATCGCCCGCGATATTGATGTAAGCAGCGTTTTGCAACAAGCGGGCAAATATTGGGATGGGGGATTTGTGGTAACTGGCTGTCTGGGGCATGGCGATTCATTTGCAATGCGCGACCCATGGGGTATTCGTCCGGCTTATTTTTTCAAAAATGATGAAGTGGTCGTTGTAGCTAGCGAACGCCCTGCCATTCAAACGGCATTCAACCTTACCAAAGATCAGGTGCAAGAGTTGGAACCCGGCAATGCATTGATTATTAAAAGAGATGGTTCTGTTATTAACAAAGGCATTTCCCCCAAACAAACTAAAGCATCCTGTTCGTTTGAGCGGATTTATTTTTCGCGGGGCACGGATGCCGATATTTACCATGAGCGGAAGCTTTTGGGACGCAAATTGGTACCTGCTGTGCTAAAAAATATTGAGCACGATTTGGAAAACACCATTTTCTCCTATATTCCCAACACGGCGGCTTCGGCGTTTAAGGGCTTGGTGGAGGGTCTTCACGAGTTTTGCGACCAAGTGAAAGCCGATCGTATCTTAGAGCAACGCCACCAATTGGATAACAACAAACTGCTGGAAATTCTCAATATTCGCCCCCGAGTAGAGCTGATAGCTGTGAAAGATGCCAGTTTGCGTACTTTCATCACACAAGAGAACAATCGCGATGATTTGGTTGCCCATGTGTATGATGTAACCTACGGCGTGGTGCGAAGGGGCATCGACAATCTGGTGGTGGTTGACGATAGCATAGTGCGCGGTACTACGCTCAGGCAGAGCATTGTGAGAATGTTAGACAGACTGAATCCCAAGAAGATTGTGATTGTTTCATCATCCCCACAAATACGATATCCCGACTGCTATGGGATAGACATGTCGCGTTTAGAGGAGTTTATCGCATTCAAGGCGGCAGTGGAGCTGCTGAAGAAAACCGGAAATACTGCCATACTGCATCAGGTGTACAATAATTGCAAAGAACAGGAAAATTTGCCAGTGGATAAGGTTGTCAATTGTGTGAAAGATATTTACCGCCCATTCAGCGCAATCCAAATATCGGCACAGATAGCGCAAATGCTTCATCCCCCACAAATAAAGGCATCATTAGATATTATTTTTCAAACCATCGAAGATTTGCATGTAGCCTGTCCGAATCACACAGGCGATTGGTACTTTACAGGCAACTACCCAACTGCCGGTGGCAATAGGGTAGCCAACAGGGCATTTATCAACTTCATAGAAGGCAAGAAAGGTCGCGCTTATTAGTAGAAGTGGATTAATGCTATAATTGGTTACAAAACTTTTTGCTTTTTCAATCAATATCAGTGTTGACCAACCTTTATGCGTTTTTTACTGCAACTAACGCAAGGAAAATTGCAAGGAACGCCAAGATAAATAATTAGCGCGCTTTGCGAAATGCTTCGCTCCCTTTGCGGTTAAACTTTTATTCCGCTAATCTTTCGGGGACTTTATTGAGCGTATGTGATGAACTAAAAAAGGACTGCCCTAAGTGAGCAGTCCCTTTTTTATGGATTTTAATCCAAGATTCTATTACATCATGCCGCCCATACCGCCCATGCCGGGATTCATTGGCATTTCGGGTTTGTCTTCTTTTACTTCGGCAAGCAAGCACTCGGTGGTGAGGAGCATACCGGCAATAGAAGCAGCATTTTCCAATGCTACGCGGGTTACTTTTGTTGGGTCAATCACACCAGACTCATAAAGATGCTCATACTTCTCGGTGCGAGCATTAAAACCAAAGTCATCATTGCCTTCTTTCACTTTCTGAACTATGATTGAACCTTCGATACCGGCGTTCTCAACAATCATACGCAATGGCTCTTCGAGAGCGCGGCGCACGATAGAAACACCTGTAGTTTCGTCTTCATTATCGCCTTCAAAACCATCAAGTGCTTTCAATGCACGAATGTAGGCTACTCCGCCACCGGGCACAATACCTTCTTCAACAGCAGCACGAGTTGCGTGCAATGCATCGTCGAAGCGGTCTTTTTTCTCCTTCATCTCTACTTCGCTGGCAGCACCCACATAAAGCACTGCTACGCCACCTGCCAATTTAGCAAGGCGCTCTTGCAGCTTCTCGCGATCGTAATCGCTGGTGGTGTTTTCCATCTGAGCTTTGATTTGGTTCACGCGAGCTTTGATCATTTCTTTGTCGCCTTGGCCACTCACAATGGTAGTATTGTCTTTGTCAACAGTGATCTTCTCTGCCCTACCCAGGTGCGAAAGATCTGCGTTCTCCAACTTGTAGCCTTGCTCTTCGCTGATAACTGTACCGCCGGTAAGAATAGCGATATCCTCTAACATAGCCTTGCGACGATCGCCAAAACCGGGAGCTTTTACAGCAACAATTTTCAACGAACCACGCAACTTGTTTACAACCAATGTAGCAAGTGCTTCTCCGTCAACATCCTCAGAAATGATAACCAAGGGCTTGCCGGTTTGTACTACTTTTTCCAAAACTGGAAGGAAATCCTTCATGGTGCTGATCTTCTTATCGTAAATCAGTATGAAAGGAGATTCGTAAACCGCCTCCATCTTGTCGGTATCCGTAATAAAATAGGGGCTGATGTATCCCCGATCGAATTGCATACCTTCTACCACTTTTACGCTGGTTTCGGTTCCTTTTGCTTCTTCGATGGTGATAACGCCTTCTTTTTTCACTTTCGACATAGCTTCGGCAATAAGTTTTCCGATAGAGCTATCGTTGTTTGCAGAAATAGTGGCTACTTGCTGAATTTTTTCGCTACTGTCGCCAACTTCTTTCGATTGTTTGCGCAGATTCTCCACAACCTTCTCAACAGCCTTGTCGATACCGCGCTTCAAATCCATGGGATTTGCACCTGCAGTAACATTCTTCAAACCGTTGTTGAAAATAGCCTGAGCAAGAACAGTTGCAGTGGTAGTACCATCGCCTGCAACATCTGCAGTCTTGCTGGCTACTTCTTTCACCATTTGTGCACCCATATTCTCGGCTGGGTCTTTCAATTCAATCTCTTTGGCTACCGTTACACCGTCTTTGGTAATTACGGGTGCGCCAAATTTCTTGTCAATAATTACATTGCGTCCTTTGGGACCCAAAGTTACTTTCACTGCATTCGACAGTTTATCTACACCAACTTTGAGCGAAGCCCGTGCTTCCAATCCAAAAGTTATATCTTTTGCCATGGTTTTTATGTTTTAATAGGGTTTAAAAAAAATTGATACGATGATTAAATAACAGCTACGATGTCGGATTCGCGCATGATCAGATAATCCTTGCCTTCATAGCTTAGCTCGGTACCGGCGTATTTACCATAGAGCACCTTGTCGCCAACCTTCACGGTCATTGGCTCATCTTTCTTGCCGTTTCCAACTGCTACTACGGTACCTCTTTGTGGTTTTTCTTTTGCAGTGTCGGGGATGATTATACCACCCAATGTTCTCTCTTCTGCCGCAGCAGGCTCAACTAATACCCTGTCGGCCAATGGTTGAATTTTGATATTTGCCATTTTTTAATCTTGATTTATGTGAAACAATTTGTATTAATAAAAATGCTGTTTGATGCCCTGACTTAGCGAAATTTGTGCCAAAGGACAAAAACCCTTAGCAACGGGCAAAAATTGACAGAAGAAATGCCAAAACACAAAAAATGCCAGAATGAAACTGACATTCTGGCATTAAAAAGTCCTAATCCTTTTCGGTTATTCCTGTACTTCAGGCTGCGGCTGCACGGGTTCCTGCTCAGGGGTTGTAGCAGGGAATTGCGCCTGTGGCATTTGCTGTGCAGGAACTAAGTCGCGCACTTCGCTTTGCTGTACCTGTGTACCTGCACGGGGTATAACAAAAGTGGATGTCAATGCCAATACACCCAAAACAATTGCAAGCGTCCAAGTAGCTTTTTCCAGAAAATCGGTGGTCTTACGCACACCCATCACTTGGTTGTTCGACGAAAAATTGCTTGCCAGACCGCCACCCTTGGCGTTCTGCACCAAAACAACAAGCACAAGAAAGACACAAGCAATAAGTATCAGTACCATGATTAAAATATAAAGACCCATTTTTCAGTTCGTTAGATGATTTTTTAAGCTGCTGATTTTTTCTGCAAAGTAACTGCTTTTTTCCGGATATTTCAACGATAATTTTTCGTAAATCGCAATGGCTTTACCAGTATGCCCTTGGCGTTCAAAAACAGTTGCAAGTGTTTCTGTACCAATCTCTTCTGGCTCCACAAGATTTTTCTCTGCCAAATTGCCTCCTGTAATGGTTGGATTGTAACTTCCTATACTGGGGTTCTCTGTAATAAACTTATCAATCAGGTGATTGAAGTTTTGCTTTGATTTTTTTGGTGCTAATGATTCAACCTGCTCATTGGGTACTTCTATCACATCCACTGTTTCTGCAACCTGGGTTGGGGCTTCCAAGACTGGTGTGTCCGGGATTTTTGTTGGAGCAACAATAGCAGGAGTTTCTTCCTTGTTGCGCAATCCCAACAATGCAGTTATCCAGCCAAACCATCCTAATGATTTTTCGTTGTCAGGTTTCTTGGTCTGGGATTCTTTTGCCGAAGTGGAATCCCTGCCTGCAATATATGCCTGAAAAGCTCTTCTATTGGCCGACATAGCCGCTGCCTGATTCACATGCAGTTCGTAATCGGTGCTTTTGAAAACCTGAAGATTTTTGGCTAAAACAAATCTAAGTGGTTGGCAATATGGGTATTCTTCTGCAAGTTTTCTAAACCGACTTGCCGTTGCTGTATTGAGTTTTTCGGGATTCTGAATGAAGAAAATAAACTTATCGGGGCGCATAAAGAATTACCAGTTTACAACTGCTTGGTTAAAAATATCTTCCACCAAAGCCTGACTTATCTGGCTAATTGCTTCATCTTCCACATCAGATAGGTTTTGCGTACTGGGATAATCCCAAAAGCGGGAGAACGACCTGTCGAAGTTCTGTTCGGGCTGAAAATGGTTTTCGAACCTCACCCTTACGGTGATTGTGAGCCGATTGAGTGCTGCTCTATCGCCGGCAGTGATAGCGGCAGGCGCAGTGGTATAATCACTTATGTGCCCTTCGAAGTGCAGGTCACCATTGGCAGATACCATTCTCAGGTTGGTGCCACGCAAAAACTTATCTTGCAACGCCTCCGTAAAACGATGGCTAAGGGTAGGCTGCACAAGCAATGCTTGGTTGGGAAAGGCTGCAACCGAGAAGGTAGTAGCCTGCGGCGGAATGCTGGCTCCTGTGAACGAGTAAATGCCGCAAGATGGTGTTGACATCAAAACTACCATTAGAGCAAGCCACGAGAAAAATACTTGTTTGGGTTTCATCTCCTATTAAAAAAGATTGTTTGCAAATTTACAAAAAAATGCAGCCCAAATTATGTGCAATCTCTACAAAAATGGATCTCTTAGCTGCTGATAGATAACCACTTGCATTTTGCAGAAACAGTTTGCACAAAATGAAATGTGCCTTACTCTATATTGAGTTCCTTAATCTTGCGATAAAGGGTGCGCTCAGAAATGCCCAACTGCTTGGCAGCCTTTCGTCGGCGACCCTTGTTTACTTGCAATGCTTTTACTATTAGCTCCTTCTCATTGGAGAGCAGAGATAAGTTCTCCTCAACCACCTCGTGGGTTGCTTCTTCAAATGGCTCGTTTTCGATGTTGGGAGCATGATGTGTAACCTTTACTGAACTTATTTCCTGAAAAGGCTCAGGGCGAATTGCTTTTTCTTGTCGGCTTTGGCCAACTTGGGCATCATCCATCGAAAAGGGAAAGGCTGTTGAATCAACTATCTCAGAAATGATCTTCTTCAACTCATTTACATCTCTTCGCATTTCAAAAAGCACCTTGTACAAAATCTCCCTTTCGCTAAGGTCTCCTCCGGCTTGGTCGCTCTTGGAGAGCAGCACAGGCAAGGAGCGATCAACATCGGGCACTAAATACTTTGCAAGGGTCTCAGTATCAATAGTACGGTTGCTTTCTATCACCGATATTTGTTCGGCCAGATTTTTCAGTTGCCGAATATTGCCCGACCACCGTTGCTCCTTTAGGTAGTCTTCTGCCCTAGAAGTAAGTTTCAAGGGCGGCATTCTGTATTTCTCTCCAAAATCGGAGCAGAATTTTTTAAACAATAAAATTATGTCCTCCTTTCGCTCGCGCAATGCAGGTACCTGAATAGGCACGGTATTCAGCCTGTAGTAGAGATCTTCTCTAAATCTGCCCGATGCAATTGCCTGATGCAGATTTACATTGGTTGCAGCTACAACTCGCACATCTGTTTTCTGCACCTTAGATGACCCTACCCTTATAAACTCACCCGACTCCAAAACCCGCAGCAACCGCACTTGGGTAAGAAGGGGCAACTCGGCAACCTCATCCAAGAAAATAGTACCTCCATTGACCACCTCAAAATATCCTTTGCGCGACTCGTGAGCACCCGTAAACGCACCTTTCTCATGACCAAAAAGCTCCGAATCTATAGTGCCTTCGGGTATAGCACCACAATTTACGGCTATGTATGGCCCATGCTTGCGAGCACTCAATTGGTGAATGATTTTTGGGAAAAATTCCTTTCCGGTGCCGCTCTCGCCCGTGATAAGCACAGTGATGTCGGTAGCCGCTACCTGACGAGCCACATCAATGGCCCGCTCCAAACGGGGTGAAAATCCGATTATTCCGAAGCGTTGCTTTATGGATTGAATGTCTGACATGCGTATTAGGAAGTATTAAAGTGTGTTTTCTATAAAGCGATAGACCAACAAGTGCAACTGAAAGAAGCTGATTTTGACCCAAATACAGTTCTACATAATATTCGTTTTGATAGCGGCAATAAACATTATCAAAGTGTGCATTCACAAACAAAAAACTAAAATGGTCTTTTTAAAAACCCCTTCACCGCAATTTGCGAATTAGTGGGTAATCATCCCACAACTAATGATTGTTTTCATCTGAATCCCATCAAAAACGCCAAATCACAAGCTCTTAAATTTCATCGCGAACACAAAACATGCCATAAAGGCAGTTTTTTTGCAAAATTAGCAACAATTGGCAGTATATGCTATAAAATTGCGCAATAAAAAGACCTATTTAAAAGTCATGTAAGATGTTATGCTTTCATTCCCAAAACCACTATTTGTAGGGGGGGTAAATTTGGAGATGCGGTGCTTAAACTCTTCCAATCCTGTTCAATATTTTAAAAGCATCCATTAGAAAAGTGAGCATATTTGTTGCCCAAAGGAAACATCTGTATTGAAAATTGTCTTTCAAAAATTTAAAATCATCTGAAAACATTCGCCTTACAGCAATACACAATACAGTTCTGATGGTATAAGTTTTTAGTAAAGTGGGGCTGAAGAATTGTGCCGTAATATCTAAGGAACCATAAATCCTGGATGGAACTCTCTGTTGCTGCGATAATGTTTAATGCGTTTATATTAACTTTGCGCTTCTTAATCCAAATAGTAAAACCAGCATAAGCAGTGAACAAAGATTCATCGAATATCGACGGCAACGAAGCACGATTCAGTCGCTACACAGTAACATCGGCATTGCCCTATGCCAATGGACCCATACATATTGGACATTTGGCAGGAGTTTACATACCTGCGGATATCTACGCCCGCTTCTTGAGGCTCAAAGGTGAGGATGTAGTTTTTATCGGCGGGAGCGACGAGCATGGAGTGCCTATTACCATAAAAGCAAAGCAAGAAGGCGTTACGCCACAGCAAGTAGTGGATAAGTATCACAACATAATCAAAGAATCGTTTGAGTCGTTTGGAATATCCTTCGATGTGTATAGCCGCACTTCCGATCCGGTTCACCATAGCACCGCATCCGCTTTCTTTCGCAAGCTATACGAAAAAGGGCAATTCATAGAGCAGGAGAGTGAGCAGTTTTATGACGAGGAACAAAAGCAGTTTCTGGCGGATAGATACATAACCGGTACTTGTCCGCATTGCAGTTTCGATAGGGCTTATGGCGACCAGTGTGAGAATTGCGGAACATCGCTCAATGCCACCGACCTGATAAATCCCAAATCGGTGCTTAGTGGAAATCCCCCAGTGCTAAAGCCTACCCGACATTGGTTTTTGCCACTCAACCATTTTGAGCCTATGCTGCGCAAATGGATACTCGAAGGACATAAGCACGACTGGAAAACCAATGTTTACGGACAGTGTAAGTCGTGGATTGACCAAGGGTTGCAACCCAGGGCTGTAACCCGCGACTTGGATTGGGGGGTGAAGGTACCAATAGAAGGAGCCGATGGCAAAGTGTTGTATGTATGGTTTGATGCACCTATAGGATATATTTCGGCAACTTGCGAATGGGCAGAAAAAAACGGCAAGGAATGGGAGCCGTATTGGAAAAGTAAGGATACCAAGCTGGTGCATTTTATAGGAAAAGATAATATTGTGTTTCATTGCATAGTTTTTCCGGCTATGCTTCACGCCGAAGGAAGTTATATTCTGCCAGAAAATGTGCCAGCAAATGAATTTTTGAATCTTGAAGGCGACAAGATCTCAACTTCGCGCAATTGGGCTGTTTGGCTGCATGAGTACCTGCAAGAGTTTCCCGGAAAACAAGATGTGTTGCGATATGCTCTGTGTGCAGCAGCACCCGAAACCAAAGACAACGATTTTACTTGGAAGGATTTTCAGGCACGCAACAATAGCGAGTTGGTAGCCATTTATGGCAATTTTGTGAACCGAACGATGGTTTTGGTGCACAAGTATTTCGATGGTAAAGTGCCAACCGCAACACAACTCACCCCAGAAGACCAGATGGTGTTGGATACCATGGCTACATTTCCCGAAAGAATCTCTCAATCGCTCAGCCATTTTCGTTTTCGGGAAGCTCTTGCCGAGTTTATGAACTTAGCCCGTCTTGGCAACAAATACCTTACCGATGCCGAGCCTTGGAAGGTCTTTAAGAACGACCCTGAGCGAGTTGCCACAATTTTGAACATCAGCTTGCAGATTTGCGCAAATTTGGCCATTCTTGGCGAGCCGTTTTTGCCGTTCTCGTCCAAAAAGCTCTCTGCAATGCTTGGCATTGACGGCAATTTATGGAAAATAGCAGGTGGCTCCAACATTGTCGCTCATGGGAAAATTTTGGAAACCCCCGAATTGCTTTTTGAGAAAATTGAAGACCAGCAAATTGCGTTGCAGATAGAAAAACTTGAAAAGACCAAATTGCAAAATCAAAACATCAAGCCAACGCTTACCCCGGCAAAAGCATCGGCAACATTCGAAGATTTTCTGAAAATAGACCTACGCACCGGAACAATACTATCAGCCGAAAAGGTCGCTAAGACTAAAAAGCTCCTTAAATTGGAAGTAGATACTGGCCTTGATCGTCGCACTATTGTTTCGGGTATTGCCGAGCAGTTTAGCCCAGAAGAATTGATTGGCAAACAGGTAGTAGTACTTCTTAACTTGGAACCCAGATTGATAAAAGGCGTAGAGTCGCACGGCATGTTGTTGCTTTCTGAAGACCATACAGGAAAATTGCAATTCGTAGTACCCGAAGGTGGTGTTGCAAACGGATTGCCTATCAATTAATGCTGCAAAATTTCAGATTCTGTTAAGTATTTCTTTGCTTGAATGTAAAAAAAGAACATAAAATCGTTAATTTTGCAGAAAATTTAATGGCCCTGTAGTTCAACGGATAGAACGGAAGTTTCCTAAACTTTAAATACAGGTTCGATTCCTGTCGGGGCTACAAGTTACTTATCAACTAAAAAATTGTTGTCATAATCTGGTTGCTGATAGTTTAAATTATATTTTAAAATGAACAGAAAAGAAGACAGGCCCAGTAAAATTGCGTACGAACGCCATTTGAACCAAGAAGGTATTCCTTCTGAATTAAAAAAATCCAATGGCGGAATTATTCCAGACTATGTGAAATATGGCACATGGCTTAGGGTAAACAATCCCACAGTTTTTGAAGCGGACTATGCTGCGTGGAAAAAGATAATGCGCGTGGCCTTGAATTTGGATTAATAGGCAATAATCGCTTAATTAGGTTTCCAAATTTCCCATACTGCATTTTCTTTAGATGCGATTTCTTGTAATTAGGCAAAATTGAATGACATTGGAATCTAACACCAATGCAGATTATAGGATTTTGACTATTTTTTCTGTAATTTCCCATTTTTAATTCCCATATTTGTCAATAATTTGTTATGGGAATCCATCATATACGAAGTTTAGTTAAGCAAACCGCAATCTATGGTATTAGCAGCATTGTTGGGAGATTTCTCAACTACCTGCTTGTTCCGCTTTATACGCATTTAATTTTCGAAACACAAGAGTACGGAGTAGTTACCCTAATGTACTCTTATGTTGCATTCCTGTTGGTGTTGCTCACCTATGGCATGGAGACAGCATTCTTCAGGTTTTATCAAAGCCATTCGCCTTCAAAAGTATTGGGCACATCCCTTGCCAGTATCTCAGTAACTACCCTATTATTTGTTGGGCTTGCCATAACTTTCCATGAGCCTCTATCAGGCTTCTTAGGCTTTGGGGGCAATGCTTCGTTTATATCGCTAATGGCAATAGTTGTTGGTTTGGATGTCTTGGCTGCCATTCCATTTGCTTTGCTAAGAGTAGAGAATAAGGCTGTGAAATTTGCAGTCATCAAGTTTATAAATATCGGTATTAATATTGGACTAAACCTGTTTTTCTTTCTGCTCTGCCCTTGGCTTGTGAGTAACGGATCAAAAGAGTTGTTGCCGATATTGCAAATAATTTATAATCCCGACTTTGGCGTAGGTTATGTTTTTGTAGCCAATTTGGTAGCAAGCAGCATTACACTGTTGTTGCTCATACCAATGCTGTTGCGAAAGAAGTTTTCATTTTCCCCCAGTCTTCTCAAAACTTTGCTTCGCTTCGCCCTTCCGCTAATGCTTGCCGGGCTGGCCGGAGTGGCAAACGATTCGGCTGGCAAAATTATGCTTTCCCAATTGCTTCCCGCTCAGGATGCACTCGCCCAATTGGG
>DMJL01000261.1:6125-6679 GCA_003451785.1 Bacteroidales bacterium | reverse complement strand
ATATTTTCCCATGGATCGGGAATGAGTTGTTTGATACCCAACGACATTTTGCGTTCTTCGCGGTCGAGTGTAAGGATTACTGCATTCACCTCGTCGCCAACTTTCAGAAAATCTTGTGCTGTGCGCAAATGCTGCGACCACGACATTTCGGAAACATGTATAAGTCCTTCTACTCCGGGCGCAACTTCTATGAAAGCACCATAGTCGGCTATAACCACTACCTTGCCTTTTACTTTGTCGCCAACATTGACTTCGCCGCTTAGCGAGTTCCACGGATGTGCCGACAATTGCTTCAATCCAAGTGCAATGCGTTTTTTGTTCTCATCAAAATCAAGAATAACCACATTGATTTTCGAATCCAACGAAACAATCTCCTCGGGATGGCTAATGCGACCCCAAGAGAGGTCGGTGATGTGGATTAGGCCGTCAACCCCACCCAAATCTACAAACACTCCGTAAGTAGTAATATTTTTAACAGTTCCTTCCAGAATCTGTCCTTTTTCTAATTTGGAAATAATTTCAGCTTTCTGAACTTCCAATTCGGCTTCGATAAG
>DMJL01000261.1:0-5744 GCA_003451785.1 Bacteroidales bacterium | reverse complement strand
TCCATAGTTTTGCCCACATACACATCGTAATCGCGGATGGGCTTCACATCAATTTGCGAACCTGGCAAGAATGCTTCAATTCCGAAAACATCTACAATAAGTCCACCTTTTGTGCGGCATTTTACGAAACCATGAATAATCTCGTTATTATCCATAGCGGCATTTATACGCTCCCACGAGCGCAATGTGCGGGCCTTTTTATGCGACAACACAAGCTGACCGCTCAAGTCTTCTTGGCTCTCAACATATACCTCCAAAAGGTCGCCTACCTTTAGCCCATTGTTGTAACGAACCTCCGATGCAGGAATTACACCATCCGATTTGAAGCCAATGTTTACAACCACTTCGCGGTTGTTCATAGCTACAACGGTACCGTCAATAACTTCTCCTTCGCCAATCATTTTCATGGTTTCGCTGTATAGCGCTTCCATCTTCAGGCGTTCTGCCTCGGGATACAATTCCCTTTTGCGACCGGCGGTATCCCAATCGAAATCAACGGGATTTTGTTGGTTGGAGTAGCCTTTTTTCTTTATCTCTTGTGGCGTTGGCACTTCCAAGTTTTCGATTGCACCTTTGGTCTGCTCCATTTGCAAATCATCTAATGGGCTTAGATCTTTGTTTTCTTCTGACATTTTAAAAAAACATTAATTGTTGTGGCTTTAGGCTGTTGTATTGACCTTTGGCCTGGTTAAACATTTATTGGATTATTTCCCATTTTTGGGGTCTGCAAAAGTAGAATAATTTAGCCAAACAACAAACTAAAAATCAATATTTAAGCATTAACTGATTGGATGGTAGGTGATGCACCATAATTGAATTCTAATTTGGAGAATCTGCAGAGATTGTAAACGAAAAATGTTTCATTTGAGTCGTATTCGCATTTTCAAAAAACAAACAATGACCTATTTCCTTACGCTTAGTCATCAGGAAGGTATTTACTTTATGCTGAATATCAGCAAAGTAGTTCATCACTTTTGGTAAATTAACAAAATGAATGGCTCGGTTAACAATAACTTAATATTTGTATCTTGCACTTGCAATTAGTACTGTGTTTAATTTCTAACCAAAAAATGATTGATTTATGATGCAAGAAAACCTAACGGATTTCATTAGCACCAGCATTAAAAAAAACTGGGAGCTAAATTCCATGACAGATTACAAAGGGGAGAGTCTTTCCTTTAAGGATGTAGGTACAAGAATTGTTTGGCTTCACGGTTTGTTTGAAGCTTATGGGGTGAAAAAAGGAGATAAGATTGCATTGATTGGGAAAAATTCTGCCAACTGGGGAGTTTCCTTTTTGGCAACCATTACCTACGGTGCAGTTATCGTTCCCATATTGCCCGATTTCAAAGCCAATGATATGATGCATATCATCAATCATTCTGAATCTGTAATGCTGTTTGCAGCCGACAATATTTTTGAAGGTTTGGAAATGGAAAAAATCAATAGGGTGAAAGTTGCAGTTTCACTATCAAACTTTTCCCTTCTTAATGCCGAAAATAGCCTTGTGGATAATGCTCCATTTTTACAAGCATCTTCCAGCTTCGATAGTAAGTATCCGGAAGGTCTTCAACCCTCAGATATTAATTTTCTACCCGTGCCCAATGCAGATTTGGCAGAGATAAGCTATACATCTGGCACCACCGGATTTACCAAAGGAGTAATGATTCATCACAACAGCTTGGTGGCAAATGTGGTTTATGCCAACAACAATATGCCTTTGGAACCGGGCGACAAAATTGTTTCTTTCTTGCCTCTTGCGCATACTTATGGGTGCGCATTCGAGTTTTTATGGCCTTTTACATTGGGGTGCCATATTACTTTTCTCACAAAAACTCCTTCGCCCCAAATAATTCTCGAGGCTTTCAAAAAAATTCGGCCTCGCTTGGTATTGTCCGTTCCTTTGGTGATCGAAAAGATTTACAAAAAGCAATTGCTGCCTGTCATCAGTAAGCCATCTATAAAAATTCTTCTCAATACACCGATTCTTAATAGGGTGATTAAGAAAAAAATTCGAGCGAAATTGGTTGATGTTTTTGGTGGCAATTTTCATGAAGTAGTAATAGGCGGGGCAGCCCTTAATCACGATGTGGAAGTTTTTTTCAATAAAATAGGCTTTCCGTTCTCTATCGGTTATGGAATGACTGAGTGCGGACCGCTCATTAGCTACGCACAATGGGATAAAACCAAATTGTATTCCGCAGGCAAACTTGTGGATAGTTTGCAAATTAAAATAGATAGCTCCGATCCCTATAACGAAGTAGGCGAAATAATGGTAAAGGGGGAGAATGTTATGCTTGGTTATTACAAAAACCCTGAAGCAACCCAAGCTGCACTCACCAGCGATGGTTGGTTGCGCACTGGCGACTTGGGAGTAATAGACAAGGAAAATTTTGTTTACATTAAGGGGAGAAGCAAGAGCATGATTTTAGGCCCATCGGGGCAAAATATTTATCCTGAAGAGATCGAAGCACGATACAACAATTTGCCGTTTGTGCAGGAATCACTTGTTGTGGAAAAAAATAACCAACTCGTTGCCTTGGTTTATCCCGACCTCGATGCAGTAAACAAAAGTGAAATAAAAGAAAACGATCTCATGCAAATAATGGAAGGCTATCGAAAGCAGTTGAACCATGATATGCCAGCATTTATGAGTGTTTCTCGAGTGAAAATTGTTCCGGAAGAGTTTGAAAAAACTCCTAAAAAAAGTATAAAGAGTTTTTTATACACATTAGAAGATTAGGGTTAGGTTCAGACTGATTTTTTTAGGTGTCTTCTGAAGATTTTGGTGAATAATATGCGATAGTTGGCTATAAAAATACGCTACTGCAAATTATTTGGCTGCAATGTACATATAGCGTCAGAGGTTTGCTATCCATAGTGAAGGCCTTTGTGCGTAAGTTGATTTTCATCACTTTGGGTGATTACTTGGATGTGTAAAACATAATTATTGTTAATTTGCTCTATAAGGCACGACATTTTTTGCTTGTTTAATAAACAATTAGGCGAGTTGGATGTCAAAACTTATGTCGAATTTATTTTAAAATTAATTTTTATGAGATCATCTTGGTTTCCCGCTATTGTTGTGTTATCGATACTTATGTTAATGGATTTCCAGGCATACTCGCAGGAGTTTCATTCCATAAGTGGTGTGGTGCGAGATGCTCGCACTCGGCGCCCATTGCCATTTGCCAATGTGTTTATTCCGGGCACCACCATTGGGACTGTTACCAATCTCAATGGGGTTTTTAGTCTAAAAGTGCAAGCAAACATAGAGAGCAAGGAGTTTGGCATTTCCCACTTAGGATTTCACACCTCCCTGTTCAATATTTTGGAGCAAGTAGGCACAGGCAAGGTTTTTTTCCTTGAACCCCATACCATATCCCTACCGGAGTTTGTGCTGCGTCCACAAAACCCCAGAGAGTTGGTTCGTTTGGCAGTTAGGCGTATTGAGCAGAATTTTCCTCAGCATCCTCAAAGGCTGATTGCTTTTTATCGTGAGGCTATCAAACAAAGACGCGACTATGTGCACATTGCAGAAGCTATTGTTGAGATAGATCAAACGGGATATGGCCCACAAAGTGCCCGCGATAGAACTCGCATTTTGCAGGCAAGAAAGAGCGGTGATGTAAAGCGCATGGATACCCTAATTGTGAAGCTGCAAGGAGGACCACATGTAGCCATGCTGCTAGATGTGGTGAAAAATCCCAATGTGATTCTCGATCCGCAATTGCTTGATGCATACGATTATGAACTTGTGGATGTAGTTAGCCTTGAGGGAGAGCCGCATTATGTTATAGATTTTAGTCCAGCAGTGCGCATGGAGTTCCCCCTTTATTATGGCAGGGTGTATATAAATATGCATAGCATGGGAATCAGCAAAATGGAATTTAGTCTCGACCTAAGCAATAGGGAGAAAGCGGCAAGCAACTTTATAATCAGAAGACCACCCAGGTTGCGCTTTGTGCCTACACGAACCAACTATATGGTTACATACACCAACATCAATGGTTTGTACCAACTCAGTTATGTACGAGCAGAGATGGAGTTTTTTGCCGATTGGCGATTGCGACTTTTCAGAACCGGCTACACGCTTATGTCGGAGATGGCTATTACCGAACGAATGCCTGCCGAATCAGACAGAATGGCATTGAGAGAAACATTTAGACCCACAAATATCCTCTCGGAACTGGTGCCAATGTATTTCGATGAAGAGTTTTGGGGAGCTTATAATGTGATTGAACCCGAAGAATCCATAGACCTTGCAATTCAGAGATTCAACCAGAGGTTTGAAGAATAATTTAATCGCTCGTTGACATTATTTTGTAAATGTGAGGAATTCACAATCTGGTTGCGTAAACGATTTGTTGCTGGATTTCATAGAAATTACTGGGAAGTTAAATTTAATAGTCAAATTATGACTGAGTTAAAAACTAAGATTACAGATGCCAGTGTGCATGATTTTATTATGGCGTTTGCCGATACAGAGCAGAAAAGAAAGGATAGTTTTGAGCTACTGCAATTCATGCAAGATTGTACAGGCTACGAACCCAAGATGTGGGGTGGAACCATCATAGGATTTGGCTGCTACCATTATAAATCAGAAAGAAGTCGACAGGAAGGCGATTGGCCATTGGTAGGATTCTCCCCTCGCAAGGCAGCAATATCCCTTTATGTTTACACGGGTTTGCCAGAACATGAGCATCTGCTCACCAACTTAGGTAAGTTTACCCAAGGAAAGGCATGTATCTATGTCAAAAAATTGGCAGACATAAACCTCACTGAACTCAAGAAAATCATGGAAGCATCCATAACTTTTTTGAGGAATAAATATGGCGGCTAATGGAAAGTCAGAAGTACTCGAACGGTAACATAGCATGAATATTGAAAAAGTGGCAGATTAGCCACTTTTTTTTGTATTCAATTGCATCAAAGCATTGAGGGCGAAACTATTCAGTTCTGCTGTTTTGTGCAAAGCATGACCCACTTTTAGATTTTCATTACAAATAGTTGGGCTTGCGTTGGAGTAGGGTTTAGGACTTTCGTTTTTACTGTTTGTGGTTTTGGCAAGATGTAGCGCAGTTTGCGGATTCCCTTAATTTCATGGATTGCTTTTTCAGGTGACAGGTTGATTTTGTTTAAGTTCAATAGCCTTTCTAACTCTTTGTAAACAGAATATGCAGCAAAACATACGCAAATGTGCGCCTCTACCCTGTTCCTAAGCCTATGGTAAACTGGGCGTATCCTTAAGTCGGTTTTTGATATACGGAATCATGGCTGTCCACTTAAAATAAATTGATTTTCAGTTGGTTACCAACCTGCTCTTTGACATCTTTTTAATCCATGTTTGTAAGTAGCTATTTTACAGGGATTTTATCTAAAAGAGATATGCCCAAGACCTGTAGAATTTCGTAAGTTGAACGGTCAATTTTAAGCTTCGATCCAATAATTGCTACCAGGCAATATGCAATTAATGCTGAATACACCTGTATCCTGACTGCATTTTCGGATGTACCCCAAAATGCTTTTCTTAAGGTGTTGCTTAATCCATTTAAAAATTAGTTCAACCTGCCAACGATTTTTATACAGATTAGCTACTTGTTCTGAAGTTATATCTAAGTTATTGGTCAGAAAAACAAAGGTTTTGTTTGTTTCTTTATCGTAGAATTTAACCCGTCTTATCTTTTCTGGATACTGCTTTGATGCATACATCCCTGAAAGTCTTCCTATTTGGTCTGATTTAA
>DMJL01000309.1 GCA_003451785.1 Bacteroidales bacterium | reverse complement strand
TCAGTGCTTTTGTTTTTCGATTCTGCCGGTCAATATTTATACGAATGGGATTTAATTAATTGCAACATTCATAAAAACCGATATAAGTCTATGAAAATCACCTTGCTGAATATGGGTAAAATATCCGACAGTTATTTGAAGGAAGGTATAGAGAAGTATTTTGGGCGATTGAAGCACTATACGCAAATTGAAATACACGATCTGGAGTTGCCTGCCAAGTGGCAAAAATTGCCGCCCTTAGAGTTAAAAAAAAAGGAAGCCGATTTGCAATTGAAATGGATAGAAAAGGCAGATTGCGTGGTATTGCTCGATGAGAGTGGAAGGCAATTTGGCTCATTGGAGTTTTCTACATTCATCCAACAAAAGCAATTGCAATCAATAAGGCACCTCATGTTTGTATCGGGCGGCAGTTGGGGATTCGATACTACAATTTATGAAAAGGCTCATTTAAAAATCTCACTTTCCAAAATGACTTTTCCGCACCATTTGGTGCGACTAATATTTTTGGAACAACTCTATAGGGCATTCACCTTATTGCGCAATGAGCCTTATCATAATGCGTGATGCGAGAAAAAATAGACAAACCAAATTTTCGATCTTTTCAGCAACCGGAGAAGTGGTTTTCATACAAAGTTGGGTTACATGACTTTGCATTTTAGATGAAACTATATTTCTCTCCCCGTGCTATCTGTAAATAAATTTTTCTTGTATTAAAGAAAGATTTTTTGCAATTTCCAATGCTGATTCTTGAAGCAAACGGCCGAAAAGATGAGCAAAACACAGCACAAAAACCTAAAGTGCTTTCTAAATTCTTCATCCTATATCTATTTAAACGCTTTTATAACAGTTCTTTGATGGATATTTTTTTTAAGAAGGACTGGTAATGTCGCTCTAAAAAGCAGAAAAATGGGCTTTTTTTAACTTGTGTTGAAAAAAATATTTTTTTCGTCAATTAACAGATTGAAAGCAAGTTTGTTGTATTCGCTTTCAAAAATTTATTAATACCTTAAATTTAGTAATAAACTTTTATCTTTAGCCCGAAAATTTTACATTTATTAATAATACAAGATCCTATGATTAAAAAAGTATTGGTTGCCAATCGGGGCGAGATTGCCGTCCGAGTCATACGATCCTGCAAGGAGATGGGAATAAAGACGGTAGCAGTTTATTCTGATGCTGATCGCACTTCCCAGCATGTGTTGTTTGCCGATGAGGCATACCACATTGGTCCTTCTCCTTCACTGGAATCGTATTTGAATATTGATAAAATAATACAAGTAGCAAAGGAGAGCGGTGCTGATGCCGTACACCCTGGTTATGGATTCTTGTCGGAGAACACCAAGTTTTCTGATAGGTGCCAAGCAGAAGGCATAAAATTTATAGGGCCTTCAGCCTATTCCATTGCCAACATGGGCGACAAGATCACCGCACGCAAAACCATGATTGCGGCTGGTGTGCCTGTAGTGCCCGGCACTGTAGATATGGTTCACTCAGAAGAGGAGGCATTGCAAATTATTGAGCAAATTGGTCTTCCGGTGATGATAAAAGCATCGGCAGGCGGTGGCGGCAAGGGTATGCGCCTTATCAAGAGGGCAGAGGATGTTACCAGTGGCTTACGGGCAGCGCGCTCCGAGGCCAAAGCATCATTCAACGACGATTCGGTGTATATTGAAAAATACATTGAGTCGCCGCACCATATTGAATTCCAAATCTTAGCCGACAGCCATGGCAATGCCATTCACCTGTTTGAACGCGAATGCTCTGTGCAAAGACGCCATCAGAAAATCATTGAAGAAACACCATCCCCGATTCTCACCCATGAAAAACGCATGGAAATGGGCGAGCACGCTGTGGCAGCAGCCAAAGCAGTATTCTACGAAGGTGCCGGCACCATTGAGTTTATTGTGGACAACAACCTCAACTATTATTTCCTTGAGATGAACACCCGTTTGCAGGTGGAGCATCCTATTACCGAAATGGTGGTTGGAGTAGATTTAGTGAAAGAGCAAATCAATATTGCCAATGGATTGCCACTCACCTTGAAACAAGATGAGCTAAAACAAGTAGGTCATGCTATCGAATGCCGTGTGTATGCAGAAGATCCAGATAGCAACTTTATGCCTGCACCGGGCAAAGTTACCCATATCGAAACCCCGGGTGGATTGGGAGTGAGAGTAGATGGCTACATCTACGAAGGATTTACTATACCTATGTACTATGACCCGCTCATTGCTAAATTGGTGGTGTGGGGAAGCACAAGAGAGGAATCTATCAATCGCACTTTAAGGGCATTGAACGAGTTTAAAGTTACCGGTGTAAAAAACAATGTGAAGTTCTTAGAACGAATTGCACTTGCCGAAGACTTCGTTAAGGGCAACTACAACACCCACTTTATTGAAGACAACTTCGACTTCTTGATGAACTATAAGGAGCATGTGCAGGAGGAAGACGATCTGGTAATGATTGCAGCATTTGTTGAGTATTTAGATAGAATTGGGGAGTTGAAACCCCAATTCCAGCCTGCCACATCGCAGCATTCGTGGAAGAAATTGAAAAGAGCCAGAAGTTATACAGGTGCCCGATTTTAAAATTATAAGCCATGTCATACGAAATAAAACTTAAGGATAAAACGGTTGCAATAGAGTTGCAACAACGCTCTGATGATAAATTAACCATGAAGGTTGATTGCAGAGTTGTAGAACTTGGCTTGGTGAGGGTTAAGCCAGGCGGCTATTCGGTTATATTGAAAAATAAGGTTTATAATCTGGTAGTATTGCCCATAAAAGGAACCAAGAAATTTTTGGTAAACAACTTTAGCGAAGTACAAGAGGTGGAAGTAATTGACTCTGAGTCGCGCTACCAAAGCAATCGTTGCAAAGGCGCCGGCGGAGACGGTGAAGGAGTAATCGTTGCGCCTATTCCAGGAAAAGTAGTGAAAGTATTGGTTAAAAAAGGCGAAACTGTAGAAGCTGGTCAAACAGTGGTGATCATTTCGGCCATGAAAATGGAGAGTGAATTCAAAGCAGTAAAAGCCGGTACCGTTGTAGATGTAAAGGTTGTAGAAGGCCAAACAGTAGAAGGCCGCCAAACTCTTGTTGTAATTGATTTTAATAAAGAATAATAAATCGGAAAACTATGTCACTTAAAGATAAGTATCAAGAACTTGAAAGAATCAACAGTCTGGCCGATTTGGGTGGTGGCCAGGACCGCATTGCCAAAATTCATGCATCAGGAAGAAAGACTGCCCGCGAACGCATCCTTGAGTTGCTCGATCCAGGCTCATTTGTAGAGTTGGACAAATTTGTTGTCCATCAATGTAGTGACTTTGGGATGGAAAAGCAGAAGTTTTACGGCGATGGCGTTGTTGCAGGATACGGCAAGATAGATGGCCGCATGGTGTATCTCTTCGCACAGGATTTTACAGTTTTTGGAGGTTCGTTGAGCCGTGCCAATGCCAACAAAATCATAAAAGTGATGGACATGGCCCTGAAGATGGGCGCGCCAATTATTGGTCTGAACGATAGCGGTGGCGCTAGGATTCAGGAAGGTGTTGAAAGCCTTGCAGGTTATGGCGATGTTTTTTATCGCAATGTAAAAGCCAGTGGTGTGGTGCCGCAAATATCTGCCATTTTAGGCCCATGTGCCGGTGGTGCCGTGTATTCGCCAGCCATTACCGATTTTATATTCATGACCAAGAAAACAAGCTATATGTTTGTTACCGGGCCAGATGTAATAAAAACCGTAACCCACGAAGAGGTAACCAAGGAAGACTTAGGTGGTGCGCTTACGCATAACTCAAGAAGTGGTGTTGCGCATTTCACTGCCGACGACGACCAGCAGGCTATGATGATGATTCGTGAGCTAATTGGATTCCTTCCAGCCAACAATATGGAAGATCCACCGGCAATTCCTTGTTTGGATCCCATTGACCGCCAAGATGATGTACTTGCCAAATTGGTGCCCGAAGATCCTTTTAAGCCATACGATATGAAGGAGTTGATAACTGCAGTGGTTGACGATCGCAATTTCTTCGAAGTGCAGCCATTGTATGCTCAGAATATTTTAGTAGGCTTTGCAAGAATGAACGGCAAAACCGTAGGAATCGTGGCAAACCAGCCGGCAATGCTTGCAGGTGTTTTAGATATCAACGCCAGCAACAAAGCTGCAAGATTTGTTAGATTCTGCGATTCATTTAATATTCCATTGATCACTTTCTTGGATGTACCAGGCTTCCTACCGGGAACTGACCAGGAGTACGGCGGCATTATTAAGCACGGAGCCAAATTGTTGTATGCTTATTGCGAGGCTACAGTGCCTAAGATTTCTGTTATCACCCGCAAAGCGTATGGTGGTGCTTATGTTGTTATGTCGAGTAAGCATGTGGGTGGAGATGTTAACTTCAGCTATCCCACAGGCGAAATAGCAGTAATGGGCCCAGATGGTGCTGTAAACATCCTATATCGCGACAAGATGGACGATGCTCAGAAAGCTGCAGCAGTAGAAGATTACAAGAATACCTTCTGTACTCCGTTTCAAGCTGCCGGTCGTGGATACATTGACGAAGTAATTCATCCTTGCCAGACTCGCCGTAAGCTCATCGAAGCATTAGAGATGTGCAGCAGCAAGCACGAAGATATGCCAACCAAGAAGCATGGCAATATCCCGCTCTAAGTAGCTTAATGTTGATATTACTTGTTTGAAAAAACCTGCTAATTTTGCAATCCCTTTTTGGGGGTTGCAAAACAGCAGAATGGGATGTTAGCTCAGTTGGTTTAGAGCGCATGCTTGACAGGCATGAGGTCACTGGTTCGATTCCAGTACATCCCACTACTCTTCGGTTGGCAATGGTTCTTGCCACAGTAAATCCCTCTTTTGCTTAGTGCGTATCCCTGCTTTGCTGTTGCCTATCGCTTTTGCCTACAACTTAATGTCATCTGCAGAAATTCAGGCAAATCATTGTTTTATAAAACTGCTCGATATTCTGGTATTTTGCGAGTTGCCTACAAGTATAAATATACCTTGGTGCAGTGAAGATGCATCTACTTCTGCAAAATAACCGTTTACCTGCAATGTTCTAATAAGTCGCCCTCCGGTATCGAAAATTTGTATATTCTCGAGCAGTTGATTAGAAATTACAGTAAAAAAGTTTGCAACCGGATTTGGAAAGATTAAGATCTTTTTCTCTTCTCCTTCCTCCAATAATGCAATTGGATCTAATACATGAATCACCACTGTATTTGGAACGGAAAGTGAGTGTCCATCAAAAACAACATATTTTAATGAATCATACCCCACGAACCCGGGATTGGGAATATAGGTAAACGACCCGTCAGTTCGCAATGATATTCTTCCGTTAGCAGGATTTTCAGAAATTAAAGCTGTTAAATTCGAGCCATCTAAGTCAAAATCGTTCTGCAGTAAACCCTCAGATGCAGAAACAAAAAATGCAGCACGCGGCAGCATGAACCGATAGTTGTCTTTGAAGGCTATTGCCCGAGTATTGAATTTTGACTGATTGTCTTTAAAAACGAAGTAAGACTTTTTCAACTGCTCCATTTCGGCAGTGTTTTTTACATAATGCCACGATGGCCAAGTAAATCGCTCAGGGTTGCTAAACCAAGCATTGCTGTATCGCACCGAAAAAACCAAACCATCAGAAACAGTGTCCTCCCTAGCGGCGGTGTTTGGCACATCGTGCAACACTGCTCTTCGGTTTGGAGCCGTGAAATTGATATAATTCCACGGCAAACGAATACTTATTTTTCTGTCGGAAATTACAACTGCATCTAACGAAGAAGGGGCCTCAAAATCGAGTCTTACTCTTAGATTCCCAAAAAAATGAACTTGTCTGTATGGGTGATTATTTCTTGTTCGGGTAATATTCCAAGGAGCACCATTTGTAGGCGTAGATCTTAAGAGCTGACCAGTGGCCAACCACCAGCTATGCCAGATATTGAACACATCATAAGATAATGTTACATAAAGCCTTGCAGAATGCTGTGTAACAAATAGGGCAAATTCAGCCCTTGTGCCCGGGGGCAACACTGCCCCATTTGGAAGGATAGACTCACCCAATGTAGGAGCATAAGTGTCAAGAGCAATCCACATAGTATCAAGAAGACCAAAGCGTTGGTTAAGTCCGACATCCAAATTAACAAATGAATAATCCACGCCTGCAACTAAAAAACTGACTGGTTGATTATTGGCAAAGCGAGCAATCGTATCCCGTTTTTGGGGTCTGCTGAACGAAACCAATCCGAAATTTTGCTCCGGAGATGATTTGTTGCCCCATAGAACGCGATCTTCGCCTTTGGAGTCTATTGGATCTACAACCCAAGTGCGTTTAAACCATTCATCCAACCATGAAAA
>DMJL01000314.1 GCA_003451785.1 Bacteroidales bacterium | reverse complement strand
AGGTCGTTTTGCGGGATGATAACTATTTTCAACTTCTTGAGCGACTCCTTTAAGCTCAACCGATTCAACGATACCGGATTTCTTGTAGCACGGCTATTTGTGAACAAGGACAAATTCTTCTTGGTGGAAGGCAAGCACCAAACTGGATTCTATTTCAATCAATTTATGCCGGCACCCATCACAAGAAACGATTTGCGAAACATTCTGGAATCGGCAATGAGTTATAGCATAGATTTTGATTTGCTTGTGCCACCCTACGATTTGGTGAAAGAAACCACTGTTGGCAATATGTTGGAAAGTAGCCTAAACAACAGGATGAAAACCAGCAAGCGGATGGGCTTCAAGTTTCAGGCCGACCACGACCAACAAAAAAACGGGGGTTAAAGCCTTTTGCTATAAAAATCCCATACAACCATACCGGTAGCAACAGCAACATTGAGCGAATGCTTGGTGCCAAACTGTGGTATTTCTACACATCCATCGCAAAGTTGCAGCACGCCAGTGTCAACTCCATTCACTTCATTTCCTAATACTACTGCATATTTGGCATCTTTCTGGGGTGCAAAACTGCGAAGGTCAATACTTCCCACAACTTGCTCGAGCGCATATATTGTGTATCCTTGCTCTTTGAGCCATGCAACGGCATCTGTGGTTCTCTCAAAATATTTCCAATTTACGGTTTCGGTTGCTCCTAGGGCAGTTTTTTGAATCTCGCGATGGGGAGGTGTGGCAGTTATGCCGCATAAAAGGATTGATTCGAGCATGAAAGCATCGGCAGTACGGAAAATAGAACCTATATTCATCATGCTACGAACATTATCCAAAACCAAGATTAGTGGGAATTTTTCTGCATCACGAAATTCCGCATGGGTTTTCCGATGGAGTTCGTCCATCTCTAACTTTCTCATATTGACTATTTTAGGAGATTGGCGATGAAGGTAAAACAGTACGAACAAATTGCTTCATTCCTATAGTAGCTTTTTCTTTGATGAGCACAGCATTGGGTATATGTGCAACAGGTAGGCTTGCAGGGTCAATGATATACACCGGAGTATTGCTGCGGGCGTATTCTACCAAGCCTGCCGCTGGATAAACATTGAGCGATGTGCCTACTATGAGCAACATATCGGCCGTTTGAGTAAGTTCGGCAGCTTCTGACATCATGGGAACAGGCTCGCCAAACCAAACAATATGTGGACGGAGTTGGGAGCCTAATTTGCATAAATCGCCCTTCTTCAATTCCCAGCCTTCAAGGGTATGAACCAAATCTTCGTCAATAGAGCTACGCACTTTCTTCAATTCACCATGCAGGTGCATAACCTGGGTAGAGCCAGCCCGCTCTTGCAAATCATCTACATTTTGGGTAATGATTCTCACATCGAAATACTTCTCCAACTCTACCAAGTCAAAGTGCGCAGAATTAGGTTCTACCTCATACAATTGCTTGCGTCTTTGGTTGTAAAACTCAAGCACAAGTGGCATGTTTTTTTTCCATGCCTGTGGTGTGGCAACCTCCGAAATATCGTAGTTCTCCCATAAACCACCACTATCGCGAAAAGTACTTATCCCGCTTTCGGCACTTATACCTGCACCACTCAAAACTACCAATCGTAATTTGCCCATTTTTTTTTTCTTCAAAAATACATCTCCAGCAACAAATAATCTAAGAAATCTACAAAAAAAGGGGACTACACAATGTGCAATCCCCTTTATGCTATTCGAGCCAACATCAATCCGCTTTGTAAATAGCTATTCCATACCTGCAAGGCGAAACAGTGCATCCCGCCATAATTACATTCACCCGAAACTGTCCGTCGGCGTTGGGAGTTACAGAAACCAACGGGTAATTGTCGCTCATAATATCTTCGTCTAAAAGGGTGGAGGAAGAATATAATTTCAAATCCAAATCCGAGCAGTCGTTATCGCAAACACCCAAAATATAGTATTTTTCGTCTGCATCTAAATCCATGGTTACCCACTCGTTGTTATCATTGTGCAAACTACCGGTAACGATGGTATGAGACCTGTTACTTAATCCTAACTGTTGCTCGTACTCACGAATTTGGTTGTTTACTTGCACGGTCCAGAGATCCAACTCTTGGGCCGTTTGCTGTGAGAATACACTTAGGCTTGCAACCATCAAGGCTATTACCGAGATTGCGCGCCGCATTACTGTTGATGTGAGCTTTGTCTTCATCTAATAATTTTTTAAATTAAATTAAATCGTATTAGGCATGACAAAATTAGGTAATTAATTACCCGAATGTAAATTTATTTTAACAAAATTTTAGAAATAATTTGCACTTAAAAATTTGCCTGTACGCTCGAATCCCAGCTGCCCAATATCCGCACAATTGTTTAGTTCCTTAGTTAGGCGGAATTACAAATCCCGCCCATTTTGGCAAGGCTAAAGCCCTATTTCCTTTTTCATTTCATCCCCTGACCTAAAGGTCGGGGTTACTACACGGTTTTTCAACACCGTAGTGGTGTGATATTCATAGAAAAATATCCACCAACAACATTTAAAACCCCGCAGGGGTGATATAAAGCCAACACTTTACGGAATTTCAACTGCCACCCATCTGAGTGCAATTCAGTCCATTGTGAGATGCTTCACTTCGTTCAGCATGACATTTGATTACTTCGCTGGGCGGAATTTATAATTCCGCCCTATTTAATCTCTTTATTTTTCTTTCCACTTTTGCT
>DMJL01000012.1 GCA_003451785.1 Bacteroidales bacterium | reverse complement strand
CAAGTAAAATATCCCAATCCTTTGGGTTGTAGGCAAAATTGTGAGCCATCCAATATCTTGGCATCCATGAGTTTTTGCACCCGTTGATGCACTGCGGCACCGCTTATTCCACAAAGGCGTGCTACCTCTAAAAATGGAATTCTGGCGTTCTCTGAGAGGGTCTCAAGTATTTTTTTGTCAATGCTATCAATCACAAAACCTTTTTCCATGAAGGCAATCTTATTATTATACAATTTTACAAATTTAATTATTTTTACTTACAGTTTGAAACCGCATTACTTTTTTTAGTATTATTTTGCATTATTTTGCTGAATTTTAAATAAAAATCAATACTTTTGTTTGCAAATTCAGAGGCTGTCTGTTTCAGTAGAATTTAAAGAGAAATGAAGTTCGACCCAGCTAACAAAATTCAAGATTTGCTGCAGTTTGGCGAGTTTGGCGATGTAAATCCATCCATAACCGACTCTGCAACTTATACCTTCTTTGAGGCAAAAACCATGACCGACACTTTTCATGGTGAGCAAGAAGGCTGTTTCCTGTATTCGCGCCATTGGAATCCATCCAATAAGTATCTTTCTGATGCGCTTGCAGCCATGGAGGGTACTCCTGCCGCGTGGGTTACTGGCTCGGGTATGGCAGCAATTACCTGCACGGTTTTGCAATTGTGCAATAGTGGTAGTCACATTGTGTCGAGTCTTACTACCTATGGTGGAACATTCGCTTTTCTTGCTAATTATCTGAAAAAGTTTCAGATAGAAGTTTCATTCGTTGACATAACCAACCTCTACGAGGTTGAAAGGGCTATAAGGCCTAATACAGCAATGGTTTATACTGAGTCGATGACAAATCCTTTGTTGCAGATTTCTGACTTACCCGCTTTGTCGGAAATTTGCAAGAAGAAAAATGTGAAGTTGGTTGTTGACAATACTTTTACACCCATGCAAATTGCCCCTTATACACTCGGGGCAGATGTGGTGGTTTATAGCCTCACAAAGTTTGTAAATGGCAAGAACGACTGCCTTGCAGGTGCTATTTGCGCTTCCGAAGAATTTATTGGTTCGCTTGCAGATGTGAATACGGGCACTGCAATGCTGTTGGGGCCGGTGTTAGACCCCATGCGGTCGTCTGCAATTTTGAAAAACATGCACACCCTGCATATACGAATGAAGCAACATAGCCACAATGCCGCTTTTCTTGCTCAAAGGTTGGAAGCATTCGGTGTGAAAGTAATATATCCCGGATTACCCAACCATCCTCAGCATCAATTAATGCAAAATCTTATGAATCCTAAGTTTGGATTTGGAGGAATGATTGCAATTGATCTGGTATCAACAAAGGTTGCATCCCGATTTATGGAATTGATGCAAATAGAGGGTGTCGGTTACCTGGCAGTGAGTTTGGGGTATTTTAAGACATTGTTTAGCAATCCGGGTAAAAGCACATCCAGC
Source organism: Bacteroidales bacterium (assembly GCA_003451785.1). Classification (GTDB taxonomy): domain Bacteria; phylum Bacteroidota; class Bacteroidia; order Bacteroidales; family UBA7960; genus UBA7960. The sequence continues at coordinate 6,561 of DMJL01000012.1, read as the reverse complement.
GAAGTTCCAGAGGATGTTCAAAAGAGCATGGGACTTTCGGAAGGTCTTATTCGTTTCAGCGTTGGATTGGACAACGACATTGAGCGAACCTGGCAAAAAATGCAATCGTGTTTAGAAAAGTTGCACTTAGAATAGTTTTTCCTGTGTTCAGTTCTGTTGGTTTTAATGCCCGGGCACTTGAGGGTTAAGGTAATGCAATCAAGACCCGGGTATTTTTCTCAACTTCACAAAACTTTAACATTTTTTAGGCAAACTTTAATGCCTAAGTAAAACAATTCGAGTAGTTTGGCGTTGTAATTGTATGGTTAGGTTATAAATAGTCATGGGGGTAAAACCCATGTTTTCATGTTGTTGTTTTGGTTAGTTGATTGGTAGCTTGGGGGTTGTGCGCAGCCCCCAAGTTTTTTTATATAGCATAGCAATCGTTATAAAAGCTCCCCTAACTTCTACCAAGGGAGCTTTCTAATTATGCTATCGTGTCTGTCGGTGCTGTTGCACCTGAGGCTTACCCCATAAGAGAAAGATTGCTTGCGGAATCTGAACATTTTGCAAAAATGCCCCTTTAACGGGATCGAAACCTCCGGCGGCAATCCGAAACAATTCTTGCCCTGCACCTTTGGCGTAGAATGGAACTAAGCTATTGGTATGATCCCCCGAATTAAATCTGTATAATGGGAGTTTTCCCTTGCCTTGGCTAATTACCGGAGAGTTTACCCTTTGTGGATGATCCGGTCCAGTTAGGTGCCCCGTTTCGTGGTCAGAGGTTACAATTATCAGGGTTTCGTCCCAACTGCTGTGGGTTTCTACCCATTGTATTGCGGCTTCTACGGTTTGGTTTAGGTCTATTTGTGCTTCAATTATCCTTACCAAATCGTTATCGTGGGATGCCCAGTCAATGGCTCCACCTTCAATCATAACAAAAAAGCCTTTGGGATTTTGATTAAGCACATTAAGTGCCGCCAAGGTCATTTCTTTGAGGCTTGGAACATTGGTATTTAGCGGCGTTTGAAAAGGCAGCGCCTCTTCGGCGGGCTTTGTACGGCCATCTTGCAAGGTATTGTTTGCCTTAGCAATGCCCAGTACTCTCGCTGGTGTTCTGCCAGTTGCAAGGTTTTGAAACTCTTGTCGGGATTGTATCACCGTCCAAGGATCGGGCACGGCATCGCCATCCGAGTCTAATGTTTTAAGCAATTTCCCATCAACAGTAAATTCTGTAACTCCATTGTTAGCTGATATTTGCTGCCAAAGCTGCCTGCCCCCAATAAATTGGTCGTTGCTGGCAGCCGCCAAACCATTATCATCAAAGTCTGGATTGCCGGCTCCCATTAACACATCTAACCTTGTATTAAATAACATATAGCGAGCTATGTCTGCAAAATTGTTTCTATGCAAATTGTGGGCACCGAAAGCTGCCGGAGTGGCATGGGCAATATGTACTGTAGTTACAATCCCTGTTGACTTTCCCAACTCCTCTGCCACACGGGTAACCTGCAATAATGTATCGCCTTGCACGCCAATGGCAATAGAGTTGTTGTAAGTTTTGCGTCCTGTAGCTAATGCCGTACCTCCGGCACCGCTATCTGTGTAGTTTCTTGCTACATAGGAAGAATCGGTCCAAGCTCTCTGGGGGCTGTATCCATCAGCAAAAATTATCGCGCCATCGCGCCTGCTCACAATTGCCGGATAGGTTGAGGATGCCAACCGAGTCCAATCCTCTTGTTCGTAGGGTTGCATACCCGAAGCACCATGTTGGAAGTAGTTGGCAGCCAACACATGGTTGAACCCCATTCCATCGCCTATTATGAAAATAATGTTTTTAGGTATGGGATGCGCTGTAGCATCTTTGGAATGTGCAGTCTGCTTAACACCGCTACAACCGCTAAAAGTAGCAACCATTACCAACGAAAATAAAGCCAAAAAATATTTCATACTATTTAGAAGTAAAGTTGTGGATACTGGAAATCAGAACAAACCAATGAACTAACTTGCAACACAGAGCAAATTACCTTGATTAAAATTGAAAGGCAAATTTCGTTTATTTTTCCAAATAGATGCAGGAAGACTCGTTTAAAAACACTTGTGTCCAATTTTTTAAACACATTTTACCATGCAGAAAAAAATCACTCTATTCTGCAATTAAGGAACAAACCAAAGAAGGGGAAATAAATTGACAGAAATACCCAATGGGCGGCGGAAAAAATCACCGCACCCGAAAGAGTTAAAATGAAAATTTCGAGAATGCTGAGAACTCTTCCCACATCTCCTTAAACCAAGTAGGCCCAACGCTTTGTAGTTTCGATCGCATCTCGGAAAAACCTTTCTTGCGACGCTTTCTCAAAAGCTTTATGTAGGCTTCGATCCTACTCTTTCGATGAAAAACACCTTTGCGCATTTTTTTGGATTTTTCGTTAATAAAATCTTTGATGCACCTTTCTTGGAACCAAAGAAAGGCTAATCCTTACAATTGCATTAACAAAAATAATCATTAATTTGGATTAAGGGCTTATTTAAAGAAAATTTAACATACCAATAGCACTGGGTTGATGCTATGGCTTTCAAAAATCGGCAACGGAAAGAGTGTAGGTGATTTCTTGAATTTCCATATTGGGTTTTTCAGCAAAATATTTTAGAAATTGTGGGATTTAACCATGTGGGTAGTGCAATTTAATCGGCAAGGTCCTTAGCAATAGTCTGTTTCATTCAAAACAAAATATTAACGAAAAGTGCGGAATTGGAAGGCAGGGATGGATAGCTACCCGTCCCTACCAATATGTTGAAATCTGAATGACGCTGAATTTTTTCTCGCCCAGAATAGACTTTCGTTTCATAGATTTAGATAGTGATATGCATATAGGTAGTTTGCTTCCATCAATTTTTAAGGTATTTTGGCAAATCTCCATTCAATATGGATGGATGTATTGTTAATTTTGCAGACAGCTCCATAATTTGCAAGCCGATGGAACGATATATTAAGAATGAAAACATGCTTACTCCTGCCGAAAACATTCGGCTTCGCACTTTTAAGGTTGCGGTGGTTGGGTGTGGAGGCTTGGGAGGTTATCTGGTTGAGATGCTGGCTCGTCTGGGCATAGGTCATCTGACGGTGATTGATGGCGATGTTTTTCAGCCATCGAACCTCAATCGGCAACTGCTTTCTACACCAGAAAATATAGGCAACTCGAAAGCCTTGGAGGCCATGTTGAGGGCAAAAAAAGTGAATCCGGAAATTAACATTACCCCGTTTGCTGAATTTATTCATTCGGCAAATGCAGCGGAGATTCTTGCCGGGCACCACATCATCTGCGATGCCCTCGATACGATAACTGCCCGCAAACTTTTGGAGCAAGAAGCAGAAAAACTTAATATTCCTGTGGTGTATGCCGCAATTGCTGGCTGGTATGCTCAGGTAAGTGTGGTTTTCCCAGGCGATCGAACCATAAGCAAGATTTATCCTGAGGATATACAGCGGGGTGCAGAAACTTATTTTGGAAATCCTGCCTTTACGCCTGCCTTGGCCGCATCGGTGCAAGTAGCTGAGACAATAAAAACGCTTTTAGGCAAAGAGGGAGTTCTTAGAAACAAAATACTTTCTATAAACTTGTTGGATCACAACCATCAGGTGATAGAATTGTAATTCTGCTTACGATTGAGAATCCCATTAAAAAAACATAAAATATTATAGGCGAAGCAATTAAAGTGAAATCATGAAAACATATACTGAAGCACTGAGTGACATTTTAAGGGGGATACATAATCTTGGGAACGAGCAACTGCCTTTGGAACAGGCCATGTACAGGGTTTTGTCAGAGGATGTTTATTCTGAAGCCGATATGCCCCCATTCAACAAGGCTGCAGTAGATGGTTTTGCTTGCCGACGGGCCGATCTCGGTGGCGATCTTAAAGTAATAGAAACAATAGCAGCCGGAAGCGTACCCCAGAAGTCTATTGGAGGGGGAGAGTGTGCCCGCATTATGACCGGTGCAATGGTGCCCGAAGGTGCCGATACGGTATTGATGCTGGAGCATACCATGGAAACAGCACCCGAAACCATTAGATTCATCGAGAAAGAGACAACTTCCAATTTTGTAAAGAGAGGGGAAGAAACAAAGCTGGGGGATGTAGTTCTTGAAAAAGGCACACATCTGTTTGCACAGCATCTTGCTGTGTTGGCGTCCCAAGGCAAGACCAATCCGTTGGTATCTAAACGCCCTGTGGTAGCAATTATGTCAACCGGCGACGAGCTTGTAGAACCATCTGTAACCCCCCAACAAGGGCAAATACGCAATAGTAATTCTACGCAATTAATTGCTCAAACCATCAACGCCCATGCCGTACCAAAATATCACGGTATAATTGCCGACAATCTGCAAGCTACACAACATGCTATTTCGAATGCTATTGCCCAAAGCGATATTATTCTCATTAGCGGAGGGGTTTCTGTGGGAGATTTTGATATGGTGCCTCAGGCCTTGAGAAGCCTCGGCATTGAAGTTGTGTTTCAGAAAGTTGCCATCAAGCCGGGGAAGCCCACGCTGTTTGCCCGTAAGGGGAATTGTAGCATTTTTGGTTTGCCGGGCAATCCGGTTTCATCATTCATCAATTTTGAGATTTTTGTAAAACCCCTGATTTATGCACTTATGGGGGCACGACAGCCTCAGCACGAGGTGCTTATGCCTATGGGGATAGATTTCTATAGAAATAAAGCCGACCGTATGGAATACCTGCCGGTAAACATTGACTCAGAGGGGGCGGTTCGACCGGTAGTTTATCATGGTTCGGCACATATACATGCACTGTGTTTTGCCACAGCCATAATGGTGATACCCAAAGGGAAAAACACATTAAGTAAAGGAGAGTTAGTTTATGTTCGACCGATTTCATCGTAAAATTCATTACTTGCGCATTTCGGTTACCGATAGGTGCAACTTGCGATGCCGATATTGTATGCCCGAGGAAGGTGTAAAGTTTTACAGCAAAAGTGAAGTTCTAAGCTATGAGGAGATACAACAAGTAGTGGAGGTTGCCGCCGAGATGGGAATTGACAAAATAAGACTTACAGGTGGCGAACCTCTGGTGAGGAAAGACATTGTGGACTTGGTGAAATTGATCGCAGAAACACCCGGGGTAAATGATTTAGGGCTTACTACCAACGGTCTTCTGTTGGATGAATTGGCTTTACCATTAAAAAAGGCAGGTTTAAGAAGGGTGAATATCAGCTTAGACACGCTCAGCCCCGAAAAATACTTGACCATAACCCGTGGCGGAGATCTAAACAAAGTTTTGTCGGGGATAAAGGCAGCCCAAAAAGTTGGCTTAAACCCTATTAAAATAAATTGCGTTGTGAAATATAACTGTGAAGAAACCGACGCAACAGAGGTAGCCAAGTTTGGAAAAGAGAACGGATTGGAAGTGCGATGTATAAAACAAATGGATTTGGAGAATGGGTTTTTTGGAATTGTTCATGGCGGCACAGGTGGCGACTGCACCCAATGCAACCGCCTGCGACTTACCAGCAATGGAATGGTAAAACCTTGCTTGTTTAGCAATTCTGAGTACAGTATCAGGCAGTATGGCATTCGGGAAGCACTATTGTTGGCCCTAAATGCCAAGCCCGAGAAGGGTGAATGCAATATTAGCAGTTGCTTTCACAATATTGGTGGATAGTTGCACTCATGCAAAAACCGAAATATCCCATGAAAATACAAACAGGGCATACATACTCTTCTATAATGCAAGCATTTTAACATCATACTATGAACAAACTATCGCATATTGATGATTCGGGCAAAGCCAGAATGGTAGATGTTGGTCAAAAGCCTTTTTTGCAAAGAAAGGCAAGTGCCATAGGTGAGATTACCCTTGCTGAAAATACCCGAGAGCTAATTGCCGACAATCTGATAAAAAAGGGAGATGTGCTTACCATTGCTGAAATTGCGGGCATACAAGCGGCAAAAAACACATCTGCAATGATTCCTTTGTGCCACCCGTTGCAAATATCCGGTATAGATGTTAAAGCAAGCATCACACCAACTGGAGCCAAAGTAGCAGCTACTGTAAAGTGCAACGGGCCAACCGGCGTGGAAATGGAAGCCCTTTCTGCAGTGTCGGTCGCCCTACTTACGATATACGATATGTGCAAAGCTGTGGATAAAAACATGGTTATTCACAATATTACCCTAATAGAGAAGACCAAGGAGTAAATGCAAGAAAACAGACAACGCAGCGATTAATTTTATTTCTGTGCGTTTCAAGTAATTGATTGTCTGTTTGTTTTGTAAAAATGTATTAGTGTTTCATTAGCAAAACCATCAAAAAAATGCAATTAAAAATCGTTTCGGCGAATATATCAGAAAAAAAAGGCACTGTAAAAAAGCCAACAGATAGCATCAATATTACTGCCTTGGGAGTAGAAGGCGATGCCCATTCCGGACCTTGGCACAGGCAAATTAGTATGTTGGGCAGAGAGAGTGTAGCGCGGTTTGCAAAAGAAGCAGGGAGGGATATTGCTTTTGGAGAGTTTGCTGAGAACTTGACTACTGAGGGTGTCGAACTTGTAAACAC
>DMJL01000216.1 GCA_003451785.1 Bacteroidales bacterium | reverse complement strand
GATTTGCAAGCTTGCAGGCAGTTTCCTTATTCAGGTCAACGATGGCAAGATTTACGCCTGCCAAAGCCAATGCCTCGGCCATGCTAGCTCCCAAAATGCCGGCTCCTCCGGTTATTACGCAATTCTTTCCTTGTAGGTCTTTCAATGGGGAATTAGTCATTGTTTTGATGCTTTAGGTAGTAATCTATATTTTCTCGAGTTACAATGTCGATGGGCAGGTATTGTCGTTTCTCAATGGTTTTCTTGCGCACCAAAATATCAAACAACGCCATAAAACTATGATATCCCTGCGCCACCGGATTTTGGCTAATGAGAAAATCAATATTTCCCTTTTGCAGATGTGCTAGGCTTCGGTCGAGCAAATCGTACCCCACCACCCGCAATGGTCCTTTATTAGTATTTTCAAGAAAATCTGCAACCTGATACACCCTGGAGTTGGTTACAAACAATCCTTTGAATTTTATCTCACCATCCATGCCAAGCAGATTTTCCGAAAGCTCTTTATGGATGCTCACCGCTGGTCTGGCCTGCACATTTATGGTGGATATTTTCTTATGGGATGATTTTTTTTGTGCGAAAAAATCTAGAAATCCTTCCTCACGGCTCATAAGATGACCACTGCTCCCCTTTTGGTTGATGATGTTTATAATTCCCAATTCGCCTTCGCAACAAGTACATAAATCGAGCAACTGAGCAGCCACCTTGCCGCTCCTGAAGGCATCTTGCCCTACATAGGCCCTTTGCGATGAATGATTGATGTGTGTATTAATAAATACTACTGCTGTACCTAACTCTACTGCCCTATCGGTAAAATGTGCTGCCAAATCTGCAAACAATGGAGCCATAATTAAACCGTCGGGGGGTACTTCCAAAAGCTTGTTGCAAGCATCGAAAAAAGAATTATTGTTATGGTAATCAAAATAATAGGGCTGATATGCCACACCATAATGCTTTATTCTTTTGAAAGCTTTTTCGATTCCTTGTGCAGGTTGCAGCCAAAAGAGACTTTCGTGGTCAGACTTTGGAAGTAGGGATGCAAATCTGTAGGTTTTTTTCGATGCCAAGGTGCTGGCAAGCAAATCAGGCTCGTAATGCATTTCACGGATGATTGCCTCCACCTTCTGCCGCGTTCGTGGCGACACTTCCCCTCGGTTGTGAATAACCCTATCTACTGTACCAGCCGATACACCTGCCTTGTGCGCAATATCTGCAATTCTTACTCGGGTAAGCCTTTCCATAGTGCAAATTCTTCAATGTAATTACCCAATAGGGGAAATCCTTTCCTGCAACTTTAAGTATTCGTAAACCTCCCTTTCATGGCTCCAAAAATTTGCAAAAAACCCTATGAATATGGAGCGATGGATTTTTTAAAAAATTGAAAAGGTTTTATGAATATTATGCAAAGAAAAGAATTTTTTTCTAATTTCGTGTGCGCACACGGATAAAAATTTATTCACACATTTATACCATTACATCCATGAAATTAGGAAAGTATTCATTTGGAATCGGCGACCGTTTTGCCATGCAGGGCGAAGCCCAACTAAGAGCTATGCTATTGGCGAAAGAATATGGAATAGAAATTTGCCCGGTTTGGAACAAGTCGAACCGCGAGCATAAATTCATCGGTTCTACACCGGCTATTACCCGCAAAGCCGCCGACCAAGCAGTTGCAACATTGGGCTGGAAAGGTTCGTATTTTGTGGATGCCGATCACATCAATCTCACCAATGTGGATGCCTTTCTCCCTTATAGCAACTTTTTCACCATTGATGTCGCCGATTTTATTGGGCAGCCGCCTTCGGATGAGAGCCTTACCAGCTTCGTCGAACGCAATAAGAAGTTTTTAGGCAATCTGCAAATTCCTGGCATTGCAGATGAACTGATGGTAACACACGAGCTTTTGGAGAATGTTGGGCAAAAGTTTTTGGGAGCAATTCATAATGCAGGAAAAATATATCGTCATATTCTTGCCCAAAAAGGTGCTGATGCATTTGCAGCCGAAATTTCTATGGACGAAGTACGCGATGCCCAAACCCCCATTGAGTTGTTTTTCATTCTTTCCATGATAGCATCGGAGGGTATCCCTGCATCTACCATCGCGCCGAAGTTCACAGGCAGATTCAATAAAGGAGTGGATTATGTGGGCGACCTTCAATTGTTCGAAAAAGAGTTTGAGCAGGATTTGATGGTAATAGATTATGCGGTGAAAATTTTCGGATTGCCCAATACACTGAAGTTGAGCGTTCACAGCGGTAGCGATAAATTTAGCATTTATCCGGTGATGGGTCGTTTGATAAAGAAACATAACGCAGGCATTCATGTGAAAACTGCCGGTACTACTTGGCTCGAAGAAACCATTGGACTATCCATGGCCGAAGGTGAAGGCTTAGCATTAGTGAAACGAATCTATGCCGGTGCTTTGAATCATTTCGATGAATTAACTGCCCCTTACGCAACGGTGATAGACATTGACAAACAAGCACTTCCAACAGCCGAAACTGTTAACCACTGGACTGGTCAACAACTTGCCAATGCATTGCGACATATTCCCGACCACAGGGAGTATAACCCCAATATGCGCCAATTGGTGCATGTGGCTTTCAAACTTGCAGCCAAAGAAGGTCAGAAGTACCTCGATTTGTTGGCTGCAAATAAAGACATTGTTGGTTCGCAGGTAACAGAGAATATTTTTGATCGGCATATAAAAAGGTTATTTTCATAAAAATGGTTTGGCTCTTAATGGCTTCCCATCGTGGGTTTAATGGGGCTAAAGTTATTTTGCAACCACATCAAAACAGCCAAATTCAAAACATGGGTCATAGAATATCACCCTATTGATTATTTGATTATTTGATTATTTGCATTGGAAAGCACTAATAGTTCAAAACAGCTTTTGAGAACTTTTTAAGTGTGTGTTTTAATAAATTGCGGAGGTCTATATCCAACGAAATGTGCTTTGTATTTTAATGAAAATGAAAACTCTATGATAGTTCTTACAGGTATGCGGAAATTCGACATACTCAATTTCAGCCAAAAAAAATATGAGATGCTTCACTCTGTTCAGCATGAAAATACCCGATGGGCATTTTGTCATCCTGAGCGAAGGGAAGGAATTTTTACATGGCGAAATTGTAAATATCGCCTAACAGTCTTTGCTAATCCAATCCCCCGCTGATATGAATTAGCAATTTTGCCTATAATATTTTTAAACAGAACCATTTTTAATAACCATAAAAACATTTGTGTGTATGAAAGCATTTATGGACGATAATTTTCTGCTCGAAAACCGTGCTGCCGAAGAGCTTTATCACAGTTTTGCGAAGCCACTACCTATCATTGATTATCATTGTCATTTGTCGCCGTCAGAAATTGCTACCGATAGACGATTTGAGAATCTCACCAAAATATGGCTCGATGGCGATCATTACAAATGGCGTGCAATGCGCTCCAATGGTATAGATGAGAAATACTGCACGGGCGATGCCCCCGATTACCAAAAGTTTGAAAAATGGGCAGAAACCGTGCCTTACACCCTTCGTAATCCTCTGTACCATTGGACACACATGGAGCTTCAAAGGCCATTTGGGATAAAAAAATTATTAAACCCGACTACAGCAAAAGAGATTTACGAAAGTGCAACCCAAATGTTGCAGACTACTGCTTTCTCGGCTCGCAACATCATGCGCCAAATGCAAGTAGAAGTTGTTTGCACCACCGACGATCCCATAGATAGCTTGGAGCATCACATAAAAGTGAGAGAAGACGGCTTTGAAATAAAAGTGTTGCCCACTTGGCGACCCGACCGTGCAATGATGGCCGAAAACCCACAGGCACTGCGCCAATATGTGCAGCATCTAAGCGAAATTACGGGCAAAGAAATTGGCAACTTGCAGCAGTACTTGGATGCTCTAGAAGTACGGCACAACTTCTTTCATCTACAAGGCTGTAGGCTTTCCGATCA
>DMJL01000285.1 GCA_003451785.1 Bacteroidales bacterium | reverse complement strand
TGGCTCCACGATATGGATGCCGGTTGGGCAAGATTTTTGTTCGATACTTATGGGATTCCATTCACGGTGCTTAGACCTTCGGATCTGAAAACCGCACAATTGCAACAAAGGTTCGATGTGCTAATCTTTTCCGATTCGAGCAGAGACAACTTGATGACCGGAGTGAATCGAAGAGGTAGCGAGCAGTTTTTCCCATTCTATCCATCGGGGTATGCGGAAGGCATGGAAAAAGAAGGTTGGCAAAATGTATTAGGTTTTATTGAAAACGGTGGCACAGTTCTATCTTGGGGAAGATCTGTTGATTTGTTTACAGGTGTAATGGAACCTAAGGAGCCACTAGCATCTTTTAGATTCCCCGTAAACAATGTTTCTCGCCAGTTTGCAGAAAGAGGCTTGAGTATTCCTGGCTCATTTTTGCAGCTTCAGCTTGTCCCAAATCATCCTTTAACATTGGGTATGCCCAAATTTACTGGAGTGTTTCATCGTACAAATCCCATTTTGGAAACCGAAATACCTGCATTTGGAATGAGCCGTAGGGTGATTGGTCACTTCCCCGAAGGAGAAGTTTTATTGAGTGGATTTATTCAGGAAGAGAATTTGCTGCACCGCTCTCCAGCCATGGTGTGGATGCAAAGAGGAAAAGGCAATGTGGTTTTGTATTCTTTCTTGCCCAATTTTAGAGGAAGTACGCAGGCATCAAAAAAACTTATTTTCAATGCTTTGCTCCTGCCATAAGTTGCAACAAAGACCAACAGCATAGAAAGTATTTGTTTATAGAAACAAAAAAAACCGGGTTGTGCCCGGTTTTTTAGTTTTTCAAATGCCAATAGCTTAATCGAGCCAAGCATTGTACATCCAAACGAGTTTCTCTTGCTCGCGAATATAGTCGCTTGCCATAGCATTGGTGCCTTCGTCGCCATACTCAGCAGCAAGCTCTAAAATAACCCGTTGTTTTTCCAACAAGATTCCAAAAGCAACTACGATAGATTCTACACAATCTTTTCCTTTGCTAAGATTCACCATAGATTTTACCTTCGAAACTTTCAGGTAATCATCGAATGTATGCAATGGCATTCCCGAAAGGGTAAGAATACGCTCAGCAATCTCATCAATTTTAGCTTGCAGATCGGTGTAGAGTTCTTCAAATTTTGCATGAAGCTCAAAAAACTTCTCACCTCTGATATTCCAATGAAAGCCCCTAGTGTTTTGATAGAAAACTTGGTAGTTTGCCAAAAGGTCGTTGAGTTTTTCTACCAACTCGCGACTGTGATCTTTGTCCAATCCAATTTTGTTCATTTTGCTCATTTTTTTAAAAAGTTTAAAAGGTAAATATTAAACAACATTATCTCGAAATGCACCAATAACATGCAGTTTTATTTCCAATGGCACAAATCCCTTGATTTTCTTCTTAGAAAAGTACATTTTCAGGATTTGATCCAGCTCCGGGTCATAGTAATCTTCAATTCTGCTATTTGTTTCATCAAACAGGTGATGATGCGGCTGCTCAATCAAATCGTAGCGCATGACTCCTGTGCTTGTGGCAATTTTTGATGCTATGCCCCTTTGCACCAATACATCCAAGGTATTGTAAACTGTGGCTTGCGACAGACCTGGGATAACTTGAACCACTTCCCGAAATATATCCTCGGCAGATGGATGATGGCACAACTTGATTAATGCACCCAATACTGCTACCCGTTGTGGAGTGATTTTCAGTCCATAACGGCTTAGCTTGATGGCGATTTCCTGATTTGTGGGGATATGATTTTCCATTTGCTGTTTTAACACCACAAATTTATAATAATTTTTTAATAATAATAAATCTAATTTAAAAATAATTTTAAAAAAACAATACTACGCCATACACAAGGCAAAGTTAATGTTTCGATGCTACTAAATTCGATTATCAACAAATTAGTTTTTTGCAGATAATCGCTTCACAATGAGACTAAAAAAAAGGATTTGGATGGTATGATAAATGAGAAGCGGTAGAATGAGCAGACCCATTCCCGCTGTTTGCCCAAAAAGAACATTAGCAAATACCGACCCATGAATCAAGGATTTTTGGGTACCACATATCAATGCTGTTGTTCGATCTTCTTTGTTGAGTTTCATCCTTTGGGTAATTGCTACCAAGGTAAAATATACCACCCCAAGCAGCAAAATCATTGCTACCGTTACAATAATCAAATCTGAGAAACTTGTCTGTGAAAAAACATTGCTTTCCAGCGATCTGGCAAAGCTTTGATAAACAAGTAACAATACAACCCCTTTGTCAATAAACCCCATGGGCTTAGAATATTTTTCCGGTATCGTTTTGAGGAAGTTTTGCAACATTAGCCCTAAACAAACAGGCAAAACTATAACTAAAATTAGTCTAAACATTATTTGACCAAATTCGCCTGCCATGGCATAGGAGGTAAGGAATACGCTCATAATGAGGGGCGTAATCACGATTCCAAGAATACCGGATAGGCTTGCATTGAAAATAGCCGCACTTATGTTGCCCTTTGCCATGGAAACCATAACCACCGACATGGAAAGCGTGGATGGCAATGCTGCAAGAAATAATATACCCAACCATAGCGTTTGCTGCATAGGCGATTGAATGAGCGGGTAGAATGGAAGCACCAGCAAAGGAAATCCTACAAAAGTGGTAAGTTGAATTAAACTATGCAGCTTGTAATTTTTTAATCCCTGAAGAAAAACTTCTCTTTTAATTTTCAGACCATAAAAAAAGAAAAGACAGAATATTCCTATGTTGCTCAATGTAGCCAGCGAAAACCAACCTTGATGCAATGCAGGCTCGGGCAGCAAGAATGCTGCACCAATCATCAATACAAGTCCCGAAATAAATGGAAAGTCCTTCAAGACTTATCAGATTTTATAATGGCTTGCAAGAATTTTATGGAACCACTTGGAGGGTAAAATTTTCTGAAGCAATACCGCCAACTTCTGCTCCATGGAAGCCACTACGAACCGCGATTTGGGTTTCTTTAGCCCAACTATTTGTTTCACCTTTTGCGACAAAATCTTGGC
>DMJL01000055.1 GCA_003451785.1 Bacteroidales bacterium | reverse complement strand
CCGGCAATCATCACATCGGTTGCTCTTTTTATGCCATCGGCCAATGATTCGCGACAGCCATAGAGGTTATCGAATTTTGATTTAGTAACTGAGTCGTTTACATTTATTGCTGGAATAAGCAGCGTGCCTGCCTCAAGCATCTGATACAAACGGTGCACACCAGTGGTGGTTTCTTCTGAAACGCCTTTCAAATCTTCTACCATGCGATGCCATTTGCCATGATCGCTTACCAAAGTATCCCGCAGAAGCTGCAAAATGATTTCTTCCTCCCTGCTTGATGCAACCACATTGAGCACCGATGCATTATTTTCTGCCTGAAAACCTTTGTGAATCAGCAGAGTAGCATCGCCACCGTCGTCCACTATCAAATGTGGGCCTTTGTTGCCCGGAAATGTTAGGGCTTTATCAGTACACCACCAATATTCTTCTAAGGTCTCGCCCTTCCAAGCAAAAACAGGGATACCGGCAGCAGCAATTGCAGCAGCAGCATGATCTTGCGTGCTGAAAATATTGCAACTTGCCCAACGCACATCCGCTCCTAATGCTACCAGAGTTTCGATTAGAACTGCCGTTTGGATGGTCATGTGCAAGGACCCAGTAATTCTAGCTCCTTTTAAGGGCTTCTGCTGCCCGTATTTCTGACGCAATGCCATTAATCCGGGCATTTCTTTCTCTGCTATTTCGATTTCCTTCCTCCCGTATTCGGCCAAAGCCAGATCCCTTACCTTGTAATCCAAAAATTGCGATCCCATCATATTATCTATTTAATTTTATACCTTTGATTTCGGTTGCAAAGATAAAACGAACTAAGCAATTTTTTGTTTATCAGGCTCTAATATTCGCAAGAGGTAAAGCACAAGAAAAAAGAGTTTGGATTAACCAACTGGCAATCCGCATTGAAAATCGAACGATAAGGAATTTATGGGAGTTTTTCTTAAAAAAAAACTTGAACATGCGGCTCTTGGAGTTTGGGAAATCAATGAAACGGTTGACCAGCTTCTCAAAGGGGTAAACCTTTCTGAGCAAGAGATGAAGCATTACAGCTATTTGCGGTCGGATACTCGACGCAAACAATGGTTGAGCTATCGTTTGGTTATTCCCCATTTGGTATCCATTGGCGAAATAGGCGGCATCGAATACGATGAGCATGGAAAGCCCTATCTTAATAGTGGCATAAAGCATATTTCTGTATCGCATTCCGGAAAATTCTCAGCACTTATTGCCAGTGCTACTCATCCGGTTGGTGTTGACATAGAACAAGTAAGCCCCAAAATTCACAAGATTGCGCACAAGTTTTTAAACAAAAATGAACTTAAAATCGTTTTTTCTAAAAACGCTTTAGAAGGATTGTTTGTTTTATGGGCAGCCAAGGAGGCATTGTTCAAATTATTTGGAAATAGAAGTTTGAATTTCAAAGAAAGTATTACCATAAACCCCTTTGAATTTGAAGGCGAGGGCGGCTTTACTGGTGAAATAACGCATGATGGAAATACAACGCAATATTATTTGCAATATATGATGGTGGAAGATTATGTGCTGGTTTTTTCTGTAAATAATTAAAAGCATAGTTTATCGTGGAAATTTTACATAAAATAGAAAAAAACGCTGCGGAAAGGCGCAAACAACTTGCAGTGTTGATTGATCCTGACAAATGCAATACGGACAATTTAAGACATCTTGCACAGATGGCATCCGAGGCACAGGTTGACTACATATTTGTAGGCGGTAGTCTCATTACAACAGGGAATCTGGAAAAATGCACTGAATTTTTGAAAGAAATTTCGCCAATTCCTATAGTTTTATTTCCCGGTAGTGTATTTCAAATCTGCAAACAGGCGGATAGCATTCTTTTGCTTTCCCTGATTTCGGGTCGAAATCCCGATATGCTAATCGGAAACCATGTTGTTTCGTCATTTGCATTGCGCGAAAGCGGACTTGAGGTAATTCCCACAGGTTATATGCTGGTTGAGAGTGGAAAAATCACCTCTGTGCAATATGTAAGTAATACCCTTCCCATACCTGCCGATAAAGATGAAATAGCAGTGGCTACGGCTCTGGCAGGACAGATGCTTGGGCTGAAACTCATGTTTCTTGAGGCCGGCAGCGGGGCGCATACCCCCGTAACTCACTCCATGATTACCCAAGTGAAAGAAAACATTTCCATACCGTTGATTGTGGGAGGCGGCATAAAAACCGCTGAAATGGCAGCAACGGTTTGGCGAGCCGGAGCCGACCTTTTGGTAGTAGGCAATGCATTGGAAAAAAATCCTAACCTCATCCTTCAAATAGGGCTGGAAAAAACTAAGTTTAACTAATAGGCACGCAAATACTACCTATTAGGCAAATCGTTATATAAAAGTTAAAAATAAGAAAACATGACACAATACGATGTAATTGTAATAGGAAGCGGCCCCGGCGGATATGTAGCTGCAATTAGAGCGGCGCAATTAGGCATGAAGACCGCAGTGGTTGAAAAAGCAGAGCTTGGAGGTGTTTGTCTCAATTGGGGCTGCATACCCACCAAAGCATTGCTCAAAAGTGCTCAAGTGTTTGATTATATAAACCATGCCGAAGAGTATGGCATCAGTATTTCAGGAACCACCCAACCCAACCTTTCGGCTATGGTAAAAAGAAGCCGAGGCGTGGCCGAAGGGATGAGCAAGGGCATACAGTTTTTATTAAAAAAGAACAAGGTTGATGTTATTACAGGCTTTGGAAAAGCCATGCCTGGCAAAACGGTAGAAGTGTCGGGCAGCGATGGCGCAAAGGTGCTTTATGGTGCCAACCACATAATAATTGCAACCGGTGCCCGTAGTCGGGTATTAGATCAATTGCCCATTGACGGAAAAAAAATAATTGGATACCGCAACGCTATGGTTCTCGAGCAACTTCCTGAATCGCTTGTGGTGGTTGGCTCAGGTGCTATTGGTACCGAATTTGCCTACTTCTACAATACGATAGGCTCACAAGTAACCCTGATTGAATACTTGCCCAATATTGTGCCACTTGAAGACGAGGAAGTTTCAAAACAATTGGAACGCAGCTTTAAGAAGGCCGGAATGAAAGTTATGGTTTCCAGCGAGGTGCTATCGGTAGATACCACAGGAAGCAAATGCAAGGTAGTGGTTCGCACCAAGAAAGGTGAAGAAACTATCGAAGCTGATGCTGTGCTTTCGGCTGTGGGCATTGCAGCAAACATTGAAGGGATAGGCTTGGAAGAAACCGGCATTCAAACTGCAAAAGGCAAAATAGTGGTAGATGATTTTTATCGCACCAATGTAGCCGGCTATTATGCCATTGGCGATGTGGTACCGGGACCAGCTTTAGCCCATGTTGCTTCGGCTGAGGGAATTATTTGTGTAGAGAAAATTGCAGGACTCAACCCAGAGCCTATGGACTACAACAACATACCTGGTTGCACCTACAGTTTCCCAGAGATAGCATCTGTGGGTTATACTGAAGCAAAAGCCAAGGAAGCCGGATTTGATGTGAAAGTTGGTAAGTTTCCGTTTAGTGCTTCGGGCAAGGCAAGTGCTGCCGGTGCCAAAGAAGGATTTGTGAAGGTTATTTTCGATGCCAAATATGGAGAGTTTTTAGGTGCTCACCTTATTGGAGCAAATGTTACGGAAATGATTGCCGAGGTAGTTGTAGCCCGCAAGCTCGAAACTACAGCCCACGAAATCATAAAAGCCGTACATCCGCACCCAACCATGTCGGAGGCAATTATGGAAGCTACTGCCGCTGCTTACGGTGAAGTTATTCATTTGTAGTCATTTATTTTTATCTGTCTCAATAGTACTTCTCCCGATAGCAGCAATGGAAAATTGCTTTGGTTTGTATTGCACGGAGTAAGCCAGGCAAAATGAGCAAAGATTTGATTATTTATGAATGCCTATCGGAATCAAAGACTGCACTTCGTTCACTTGGCAGGTAATGTTGCAGCAGGATGCAAGTTTTGAGTATTATTAAAAAAGGCTTTAAGAATTAATGTGTAATGCTGTAATTTTTAATATGCTCGTTTAGCATGATCATCAAAAACATGAATAAGTTTGCAAATTTTTAAAACAAATCTTGCGTTAGCAATTAATTAAAGAAAGTCACAAAAAGCATTATGAAAGTTGAAAAAACCCCCTTCGAAGGATTACTAATCATAACCCCTACTGTTTTTACAGACGATAGGGGCTATTTTTTTGAATCTTGGAACCAAGTCGCAGCAAGCCCATGGGGACTACCTATAAATTTTGCACAAGACAATGAATCCCTATCCAAAAAAGGAGTGCTTCGAGGGTTGCATTTTCAAACTCCCCCATTTGAGCAAGGCAAATTGGTGAGGGTAATTGCAGGTGCAGTATTGGATGTAGTGGTTGACCTTAGGAAAAACCAAGAAACTTATGGCCAACATTATAAAATAGAGCTGAGCCAAACCAACAAAAAGATGCTCTATATCCCGCCCGGGTTTGCACATGGATTTGTTTCGTTGGACGACCAAACCATTTTTGTGTATAAATGCACACAAGTTTACAACCGCGAGTGCGACCGCAGCATAAGGTACAACGACCCGATTTTGGCCATTGATTGGGAAATAAGCAATCCGATACTTTCGGAAAAAGATCGGACAGCTCCACCTTTCAGCCAATTCCAAACGCCATTTGAATAACTCCTAAAATTGAAAATCAAAACCGGAATTTTCTGATTCATTATCAGCCAACAGCTGTTTCCTTGTTTTTAGCACCATATAATGCCAAGTTTCTCAAAAATTCCCATTTGGCTAATCCAATATTTTTCAATTTAATTAGCAAGAGATTTGTATCACCCTAATAAAAATTTACACCCCAGAAAAACTCAAAATTGGGGTTAGGGTCGCCCTTCACATACACCATTCTTACTCCAAGTTCTATGGGACTGAACATTCGCAGCAAATGCATATTGGCCGATATTTCAATTCCCTTAGTATAGAACGAGTCTCTGATTGGATCTGTTGGATTATTATTGGGATGAATATTATGGGACCAAGCAAAAGCCTTATCAAAGAACACATTGCCATTGATGCGTTTCAGGTACAATAGTTGTGGAATACTAAAATCGGGCATCCAAAGGGGCATTGCGTAGTCTGCGGTGAGCGTAGCAAGATTGTCATCAAACCTATTGAAAACACCTCTCGGGTAAGCTATTTGGTTAGGAAACCTGATATTAATGGTATTGGGCACTCTGGTTCCTGTGCTATGTTGTTGCCAAGCAGCCGATAGTCGAATTCCGTGCATGGGAAGTGCCCCGGGCATAAATCCCACCAGTCGGGCAGATGCAACGCTTCCCATGTCTGCTCCTCCAAATGGGGAGTGGCGGTATTGCAAATCAAAAACATGCCCCCAAAGCGGCCTCACAGCCATTTCAACCGTACGCCTTTGAGAAAACGACCAAAAACGGTAATGAAGGGCTAACATATTATTTCCAACAAAGAAATCGGGGCTTCCCCCAGTAGGATCTATTTGGGTATAAGCTGCTCTCACAAGTGGGGTGATGCCAAACATCCATTGATTTCTACTAAAGGTTAAAGGCAGATTCAAACCGAAACGCAAAGTACTTTCATTATAATCAAAAGGTATTATCTGCTCATTCTCTATAAAAAATCCTCTGCGAAGGCTGGTTGTAGCCGATAATCCCACCACCGGATACCAACCATAATAATTGAAATTTGCAAGAAACACCCCTTCATTGGCTGCCAAATCAAAATCATAGCCCATTACCAATGACGAATTGCTCAATACATCCTGAAAGTATAGACCGAATCCGGGACTTATTGACATATCATCGACACCCACAAAAACTGGAGACCAGGAATGCAGGTTGAATAGTGCCGGGAACCGTCTGAATGGTCTAACTTCATGCTCCATTTGTGGTACAGTGCTTGCGGAAACTAAAAAACTTTCCTGAACTGCAGCTTGCCTATAAAAGTTTACACCATGATTCTCTACTTCGTTTATTGGTTTTCCAGGCAAAAGTTCGTGCAGGTTTGCTGCAACCAAAGCATAGCCGGAAGATGAATAATCTTGCCACATTAGGTTTTTACCGTCCCCATCGGCAATGGCATTTCGAGCAGCAAACCTCGGCGAAACCATCTTAAACACTTTACCTGTACCCTTATCTATTCTGTAGATGCCATCTATTCCACTGAAGGCTCCGGTGAAAACAATATCGCCATTGGGTAGAAATGTCGGTTTCGAAATCTCAGTGCCTTCTCCATCGAAAACTGTTTGCCAATGCCCCTCCCTGAAATGCACTGTTACAATTCTTTTACCGTGCTCGTTGCTTGCAATCAGTACAATTGTTTCGTTATCGGAACTCCAGGAAGGGGTCATGAGAAATTCGTTGTTTGGCAGCGCATGCCTTGCAAGTTCCTGCCCATTCTCTGCATTAAGTATTACAAGTGCAAAACGATATTGATCCGTAACCTCTATTGCAGCAATCATTTTTGCTGATGTGGAAATTGCAGGTGCAAAGAATCTTGAGTTTCTGGTAAGGCGTGTGCGTTTACCTGTTTCGTAATCAAAAACCATGATCTCCGACCATGAACGGTGAGCCCATCGTGGGTCGGGACGCATTTCGCTCCATACTATTCTACCTGATGCAACCGACAGGCTTCGCTCATTAATAAGTCCTGGAAAGAACAATACACGCTCATTGCCAGCCAAATCCATGGTTATTATTCTTGGAATTTCATCCAAAGATGTTTTAAGTGCTACTATTGTGCTATCGTTCAAAAATGCCGGATAATAGTATCTTGAATAATGTTTATTCCCTCGGCTCAAAGCAAGAAATGGGGTGGGGTTTGCTATCAAATATTGCTCTCTCCATTTCCTATGTAGCACACTGAATGTTTCGTGGTAAAGTCTGTCGGATGATAAGCCTGTTTCGCGTCTTAGCCTGTTGGAAAATGGTCGAATGCTTATGGGATTGCTTCCCACTCTATCCAACACATTATCAAAGACATTAGCACCAAACCTCGATCGGGCATGGGAAACCATTTGATATCCTAAGGCATAGAAGCTGGGGACAAAATCTTTGTAAGAACCGAAGAATGCTTTATCGAATGAGAAATTACCCTTTTGAAGGATCTGCGCCCTAAGCCCTTGCTCAAACGAAGGCAGGCGACCTCTTCCACCTCGGGTCTGCCCGGTCTCCACAACTACGGCATCACCTTCAACGAACCACATTGGTACAAAAAGCCCAAAAACAACACCCGTAATTTGCTCTCCAAATAGAATAGTAAGCAATTGGGTGAGACCCTGATTGAGCTTATCAATCTGCACAACATGTCGAAACTCATGAACTACCAATAATTCGAGCCAATCCTCCAACCCAAGGTCTTGAGGTGGATTGGTAAAAATCTCCATTCTTCGTGGTGCCCACGACACAAATCCATTGGGTGTAACCGTCTGGTTGTGCAATATCACCGACACTTTAGACGGTTGGTGGTCGAGGGTTTTGGTGCCGTACTTATAGGCAAATTCTAACAAATTTGCCACATACCCGGCTCGCTCTTCAAATCCTTCAGGAAAAATGACCTGAAAGTTTTGGGTGTTAATCTGCTTCCACTGGATGGAGGCTGGGGCTTGTCCCCAGATAAAAAATTGACCCGATGAAACCATTGGGAAAAAAAGCAAAACCAGAAAAATGAAGAATCCGTTTCTTTTCATGATGTAGTCATTCATCAATTATGTTGAACAAAAATTTTCGTTGCTGAAAAAAGAAGGATATTGCTTATTAGCGGCTTACCCAAATGGTTTCTGTGCATTTCTTTGCCTTAAACAAAGGACTACACAATATAATCCACTCCAAAGCCCCCAGATAAAGCTACCCACAACAAAACCAACACCCAACATTAAAGTTTACAGTCCTGAAAGAATTAAACTTTCCTTAACATACACCCAAATCAGGCATTTAAAAAAAAGTACCTGATTTTAAATGCGAAACGCGACTTTATAGCCTTATGATTTGTAAGCCTTACTTAAACTTCCCTTCAAAGAACATCCATAAGGATTCGTCGGGCACGGGAGCTACAATCTCTATCGCATGATTGCCCACTGGGTGGGCAAAAGCAATTTGCCGAGCATGCAGATGAATGCTTCCATCGGGATTGCTTCTATCGGCTCCGTATTTCAGGTCGCCTTTAATTGGGCAGCCCAATTCGGCAAATTGTGCTCGTATTTGATGATGTCTTCCTGTGAGCAGTTCCACTTCAAGAAGCACATACGATTGTGAAGTTGCAATCACTTTATACAAAAGCTCAGCTTTTTTTGCCCCAAAAACATTTTCGCTAACTACGAAAGATTTGTTCTTCGATTCATTTTTTAATAAAAAATGCTCCAATCGCCCTTTCGCTTCCGAATGCTTCCATTTGGCTACCACCCAATACTTTTTGGTGAGTTGCCTGGCAGCAAACATGGCATTGAGCCTTGCCAAAGCCTTTGATGTGCGAGCAAACACCACTGCACCACTGGTTGGCCTATCAATACGATGCGCTACACCCAAAAACACATTCCCATGTTTCTGATACTTCTGTGCCAAATAATCCTTTACGGTTTCAGACAAAGGAATATCGCCGGTTTTATCGCCTTGAACAATCTCCGATGGCATTTTATTTACTACTATCAGATGATTGTCTTCATAAAGTATGCGATCTCTCAGTTCTGTCATTGTATTCTCTTTCACAATCATCCAAATATTTATCCTTGACTAACTCATTGTGCAAAATTCTCAAGTTACGCATCCAAAGGTTTTGGGTTGTTTTTC
>DMJL01000082.1 GCA_003451785.1 Bacteroidales bacterium | reverse complement strand
TGCCCGAAAATTTCGATCCCGAAAAAAAGTATCCCATGCTGGTTTATTTCTACGAACGCTCGTCCGATGGGCTTCATCAGCATTTTATACCGGCACCAAGTCGCTCAACCATCAACCGTACATTTTGCACAAGCAATGGGTATATTGTGTTTGTGCCCGACATTTGGTACACCGATGGATTTCCCGGCCAAAGTGCCTACAACGCCATAATGAGCGGCACAAAGGCCATGTTGGAGCGGTTTCCGTTTATTGACAGAAACAATATGGGGCTTCAGGGTCAGAGTTGGGGCGGTTACCAAGTGGCATTTTTGATTACCCGCACCAATATGTTTAGGGCTGCAATGGCAGGTGCGCCCGTGAGTAATATGATAAGTGCTTATAATGCAATAAGATGGGAAAGCGGTAGAAGTAGGCAGTTTCAGTACGAACAAACCCAAAGCCGCATTGGTGGCTCACTTTGGGAAAACAAAGAGCTATACATCGAGAACTCTCCCATATTCTTTGCCGATCGTATTCAAACGCCATTACTGATGATGCACAATGACGACGACGGTGCCGTACATTATTTCCAAGGAATTGAGCTTTTCCTTGCAATGCGCAGATTGTCGCTTCCTGTTTGGATGTTGGTGTATAATCGGGAGGCGCACAATCTTACACGCTGGCCCAACCGAATAGACCTTTCCATCAGGATGCACCAGTTTTTCGACCATTACCTGAAAGGTGCCCCGGCTCCAGTGTGGATGAAGCATGGGATACCTGCATTAGACAAAGGCAGAATAACCGGTTATGAACTTGTGAATTAGTCAAAATTTTAGTAAACTATACATCTTTGGCAACAGTCATCTTTGCACGCAGACCTTTTGGCAATTTACTTCATAGCCCAAGGTTTCAACCGTGGGCTATGAAGTAATAAAATGCGATTTCCCGTATAGCTCACGGTTTCAACCGGTGTAGGGGTATTCGAAATGGGAAAATCGCCCTTTGGAGGGGATTTGGGGGAGGTTTTTATGATTGGTGGATTGTTAGATGGGTTGGGGTAGAATTGCAAAAGCCGCCCGGCAGAGACAAAAGGAATCGAGTTCTTTTAGCCAATTTGGTGAAAAAATAGTCGAAGATTACATTCCGCCGCAATTTGGAGTGCTCGTTGGATTGCGCCCAATGCGATTTTACCGTTCTGCAAGAAGGAAGATTTCCTCAAGTTCAAAAACCGTAACTGCCTTTGTGGGGCTTTTGGCAGCAGCTATCATTGCTAATGCTACTTTTTGTCCCGAAATGGGTCGGTACTTTTGCAAAATAGATAATCGGTTTAAGTAACGCAGTAGTTCCAGCATTGCCTTTTCTGTAGGGCGATTTTTTTCTCTGAAACCTTCCAATGGACCGGGTTTGAAAATAATGGTTGCCGGAAAGCCTAATGCTATGGTGTCGCGCTCAAGCTCGCCTTTGATGCGACTATAAAAAAGCAGGCTTTTGGGATTGGCTCCTGTTGATGACACCAACACGAAGGTGGGGACTCCGTTGTTTTTTGCAATTCGGGCAAACTGAAATTGAAAAGTGTAATCTACCTGATACTGCTGTTGTTTGCCACCTGCCTGTGCCCGCGTGGTACCTAAAGCCGAAAAAAGCACATCGCCACACACCAGATGCGACCAAAATGATGAGTCTGAGAAGTCAACGATATATTCGGTCAGCTTTGGCGATGATAGCGAAGTTGTCCGCCGAGAAAACACCAACACTTTAGAAAAATAGTCGTTTTCGAGAAGACAGGTAACCAGATGCCTGCCAACCAGTCCGGTAGCACCAATAACGATGGCAGTTTTCATTTCTTGCAAAAATTAGCGTTTACGAGCGGAGCGAAAAATTAGGATTGATTTGGAATGAACAAATTTAGATGATAAAACGGTTATCCTATTGGTTATTTAGAGAAATCCCATCTCTTGGGGCTGCAGGTTACTTATTTTATGGGGACTTTTGCCTTACAAATGAATCTTAACGGCACTTATCAAACCAGATTTCAAGACAATAATCCTTATAAGGTTGTATATCAAGAAAGGTAAGCGTAAAGTTAATCCAAAAGAATTGCATTCTGAAAAATGCTTGTGCTTACTGTTTAGTCTTGTTAAGCAAAGTAAATTTGAGTGCAAAATACCAAGGGTAGGGTCAAGTCCTCCCATAGTCATCAAAAGGCACCATCTGCAAGCATTGCGTGTTTTTTGAACTTTTGAAATATGTACTGCATTCCTGTTTTTGAGACTTTGAAATATTCCCAACAAGTCTAACAAATATTTTAAAAATCATCATTTCTTGGGATTGCATTAATTTTTTTTAAAAAATACTTTTGTAACCCTATCAAAAAATTTATAATCATGAGTGAACTTATAAACAACGCAGAAGACAGGAAGAAGAAACTCAAAGAGCTAATCCTGAAGTTGCATAGCGGGCATTCAGAACATCAGGTGCGACTCGAATTGCAAGAGAGCCTTCAGCAAATACCTTATGGTGAGGTGATTGAGGTTGAACAAGAATTAATCAATGAGGGATTGCCGGAGGAAGAAGTTCTTAAATTATGTGATGTTCATGGTTCGGTTTTGCATGGCAACATCGATCTTTCTGCATCCAAGCAAGTCCCCGATGGGCATCCAATAGAAGTAATGTTAAAAGAAAATTTGGAATTGAAAAGCCTTGCAACCAAAATTTCTACCCTTATTGAAGAAATTTCTGCAGGCGAGCGGCGGGATTTTAAATCCGATGTTTTAAAACTCAGAGGTTTTTTTAATGCCCTTTATGATGTTGACAAACATTACCTGAGGAAAGAGTACCTAATATTCCCATTTCTTGAAAACTATGGCATCACAGGACCTCCTAAAGTGATGTGGGGAAAACACGATGAAATTCGCGAACTAATTAAAGGAAGCATCGAGTTGCTGCAAACAGAAAATATATCAATTGATGAGGTGATCGCTTCATCCCAAATTATTCTATTTCCCGCTATAAAGCAAGTTATGGATATGACAAAGAAGGAAGAGGAAATCCTGTTCCCTATGACATTGGATAAGCTGACCGAGGCCGATTGGTACGAGATTGAAAAACAATCGTTGGATATAGGGTACTGCCTTTATGACCCGCCAAAGGCATGGAAGCCAGCATGGGTGAAGGATGAGACCCTTGCAGAAATGAATAAAAAAGCAGGGAACATTCAATTGCCTTCAGGTAACTTCTCAGTTGAAGAGTTATTGACCATTTTGAATCATTTGCCCTTAGATATGACATTTGTGGACAAAAACGATAAAGTAAAGTATTTCTCTCAAGGTAAAGAAAGGATTTTTCAGCGAAATCGTGCTATTCTTAACAGAGATGTTCGTTTGTGTCATCCGCCTTCAAGTGCACATATTGTTGACAAGATAATTGACGATTTCAAGAGCGGTAAAGAAGATTCAGCACCCTTTTGGATAAATATGGGCGGCAACATGATACATATAATGTATTTTGCATTACGAAATGATGTTGGAGTGTATCTTGGCACTCTCGAAGTGTCGCAAAACATACAAGGATACCGAGAGCTTGAAGGCGAACAAAGAATTTTATCATACTCAAAGAAGTAAGTTATGGAACCTCACAAAATAGTAATCAGCCCCAAGACAAAGGTTTTGCAATTAATCGAGGTCTACCCGCATTTGGAGGAGGTTTTGATTAATTATGTTCCAGCATTCAAAAAATTAAAAAACCCTATAATTCGAAAAACTGTTGCCAAAATTGCCACTTTGCAACAGGTCGCAACTGTTGGAAATGTGAAAGTTGAAGACTTGTTGAATCTCCTCAGGAAAGAAGTTGGGCAGGACTCTATAGAGTTTGGTGGCGAAACAATTTACAACATCGGTCAACCTGATTGGTTTGATGTGAACAAGATCGCGGCGGAATGTGATATTAGAGAAATGCTGAATGCTGGTGAGCTGCCAGTAAACAAAGTAATTTCAGATTTAATTCATTTGCCAGATAATTCTATTTATAAGGTGATAGCACCATTTGTCCCTGCACCTTTGATAGACAAATCGTTAAGTCTCGATTTTCAGCATTGGTTAAAAAAAGAATCGGAAGAGTTGTATGTCGTTTATTTCAAAAAGTCACTAGATTAGCCTTTACAAACAATATGTAATTCACAGGTGAATCATCAATGATAGATGATCTTTATCCATCTAATATCCACCATTCAAATACCTTTGGTTCTACTCGCCCCAAGTCAAAATACCGAAAAGTTCATTATAAGTTTTTGAAGAAAGTTAGGAAAACGGCGCATTTGCGATTATACACCATTTGAGATAATGGTTTGAATGCAATACACTATGAATCTCATGCAAATAGCAGTTCGCATAAAATACTCTTCGATCTCCTTTGTGCGGGCAATGGAGAAATTATGAACTTGTAAAACTACAATGCAAATGCCAGTTTACAGCCACTACCTCAAACATTCATCGGTGTGAATATCTTGGGGTTTAATAAATGCTTACAGCTTCGGTCTAAATGTATTTGCGTTTTTAGCGGAGAAGAAAGCAATTATCCAATAAAATCAAATCCCGTGTAGGGCTGCAGAGCTTTGGGGATTCTTATTCCATCCTTTTCCTGATGATTCTCGAGTAGGGCTGCCACAATCCTGGGCAATGCCAGCGCACTGCCGTTGAGTGTGTGCGCCAATGTCAATTTTCCATCGGGGGTACGCACCCGCAACTTCATGCGATTGGATTGGAATGTTGCAAAATTAGAAACCGAACTTACCTCCAACCAACGCTCCTGGGCTGCAGAATACACTTCCATATCGTAGGTAAGTGCAGATGCAAAGCTCATATCTCCGCCACATAATTTCAGCATTCTGAATGGCAACTCCAGTTTGCGGATTAGACCCGTTACATGCATTGCCATTTCTTCGAGTACGATATAGCTATTGTGGGGTTGCACAACTTGCACAATCTCTACCTTGTCGAATTGGTGCAATCTGTTTAAACCCCGCACATCCTTGCCATAAGAGCCGGCTTCGCGCCTGAAGCATGCTGAGTATGCAGTGCATTTTGCAGGTAGCTCATCTGAGCGCAAAATCATATCGCGGAAGATATTGGTAATGGGCACTTCTGCCGTAGGAATCAAATACAGATTATCCACTGTGGCATGGTACATCTGTCCGTCTTTGTCGGGCAACTGCCCCGTAGCGTAAGCCGATGCCTCGTTTACAAGCAAAGGCGGCTGATACTCTGTATATCCGGCTGCAACCGCCTCATCGAGAAAAAATGCGATAAGTGCCCTTTGCAAACGGGCACCTTTGCCTTTATACACCGGAAAACCCGCTCCGCTTATCTTAGAACCACACTCAAAATCAATCAGATCGTATTTTTTTGCTAATTCCCAATGGGGTAGAGCGTTCTCGGACAATTGGGGAATTTTGCCTTCGGAGAGCATTACTTCATTGTCGGTTGACGATTTTCCGGCAGGAACACCCTCATGTGGCAGGTTGGGCAACAAAACCAAGAGTTTCTCTTGCTCCAAGGAGCAAGCATCCATATCATCTTGTAGCGATTTAGATAGGTTCTTCAATTCTGATGTGCGGGTTTTCAAAAGGTCGGCTTCCGATTGTTTGCCTTGTTTGTAAAGGGTGCCTATTTCGCGGGCAAGTTGGTTACTTTGGGCAAGAGTTTCGTCTAATGATTTTTGGATATTTCTGCGCCGAACATCTACAGCAATTATTTGCTCTACAAGCATGGAAGCATCGAAGTTTTTTATCTTTAGGCGGCTAACCACTTGGGCTGCCTCATTTCTTACAAAGGATATTTCGAGCATGGTATGATAATAGATTAAAACAAGCGAAATTAGCAAGAAATAGGCTACACTCCCATTTTCTCACAAAGACATAAAACGCAGGTAGGCCTTTTTTCGAAAGGCGATAACAAAAAAAAGCCCAATGTAGGGCTTTCTGTATTTTATTATGCGGAGAGACAGGGATTCGAACCCTGGGTCCGCTAATGCGGACAACGGTTTTCGAGACCGCCCCATTCGACCGCTCTGGCATCTCTCCGTAGTGTGAATGCACCCAAATAAAAAAATCCTGCATAGGCAGGACTTTAAAACTTTTAATGCCGGCGTTATGCCTCTACGATTGGCTCCACCGATACGAATGACCTTTGACCGGCTTTCGTTTTGAAAACTACCTTGCCATTTGCCAATGCAAACAAAGTATGGTCTTTTCCCATTCCTACATTTTCGCCAGCATAATGCACCGTGCCTCTTTGTCTAACGATGATGTTTCCGGCTACAGCCAATTGGCCGCCAAATACTTTTACGCCGAGGCGCTTGCTATGCGACTCGCGGCCGTTGCGTGAGCTACCTACTCCTTTCTTGTGTGCCATTTTATAATCTTTTTAATGTTAGCAATGCGTTATGCCAGAATCTCTTCAATCTGGATTTGGGTAAGGGGCTGCCTGTGGCCATTCATCTTTTGGTATCCCTTTCTTCTTTTCTTCTTAAACACCAAAATGGTATCTGCCTTCACATGTCCAAGCACTTTGGCTTTTACTTTGGCACCTTCGAGAAGGGGGGCTCCCACCTGAACTTTTTCGCCATCCGACAGCAACAACACCTTGTTTATTTCAAACTCTGTACCAGCATTGCTGTTTATTAAATTTACATACAACTTCTGGTTTCTGGCGATTTTGAATTGCTGGCCGCCTATTTCAATGATTGCGTACATATTTACCCTGATTTGAATAAGTTACTTCCGATATTGGGGTGCAAAGATAGAAAGAAATTTTTATTGTGCAAAAGCAAAATGAAAATTTAATATTTAGCACAAAATCAACAGAAAAACCCTGCATAGTTGCCATGCAAAAGTTAACTATTGCTAAATTTTTGCATCATTTTTATCTGTATGAAAATGATTAAGCTATAACATGGCTGAAACTTTCAGGCTTTTGTCGTTTCCTTTGGTCGAAATTCATACCGATGCAATTACCCCAACTTTCAGCAAACTGCCGAAAAATCAAAAATCCAATTACTAAATTGAAATTATTTTTGGTTAAAATTATTTGTGGGCTGAGCTATATGTTGGCAAGGGCAATGCTACAACAGTGATGTGATTTGATATCTACTTGTTGTAGCAAGAATGAGGAAATTACTTTTGAGCAATTATTAAAACATTTTTGCAAAATATTTTCAATTACTCTAAAACCACCTGTATTTACTAAAATTTGTTGTACATATTAAAGAATTTGTGGAAGAGAACTCCACACATTTTCAATTACTTAACCGTTTTAGGGTGCAAGGTGGGTAAAGCATAGGCTTTTAACCGCACGAATGAATATAGCAATCGAATTTTGAGTAATGAGTTTATTAAAACATGTTTATTGAGTTTTTCGAAGTATTTATTCCCCACACTGATAAGCTAATCCAAGCAAAATGTAGTCATCCAAGAAGTTAAAATATCTTGTTCTCATGATGAGTAGGGCACTCCACGAGATGCAATTCACCAATCCAAGGTGTGGCACTGTTTAGTTGGAATGTAGGGTGGAAGTTCCGTGTGTTTTGTGCGGTCTGCAGTTTGAGTAATTCTGCTCGAAGTTTATTTGGATGCGCCTACCGTACCTTATTAGTAAGGTAAACTCCAAGTAGAATCAGCGCAATCCAAAGGAAATATCCCAATAGGAACAATTCGCCATCGGCAATACCCCAAGCAATACTCACAATGGGCATCATATAGGTTACTGTAGATGCAAACAGTGCAGAAGTTCTATGTATGAGCCAATTGTGCACCACCATGCTTATCGCTGAACCGAATATTGCCAGTATGGCAACATATCCAAAGCTTATCCATGCCTGCGGATTGCTTTGCATGGTTGCAACAAATCCGGATTGGGCAAAAAGATATATGGTTGCCGGAATGCCGATACTTGCAAACATGAGCGATGTGATGGTGAGTGGGTCAAAAGAGGCAAGGTGTTTTTTAATAATGTTCATATTCAGTGCGTACATCACCGTTGCAACCACCACCAGCAAACCATAAAGTATGCCGTTGCCGAGCTGTGGGTTGTGCACGCTCATAAGAAGACCGGCAGCTCCGGCAAGTGCTAAAAGCACACCTACCACATTGAGTATGGAAGCCTTAGCCCGAAAAAATGCAACTCCTATAACAAGAGTAAATAATGGTGTGAGCGCATTAAGCACACCCGCCAAAAAACTATCAATGTGCATTTGTGCGATACCAAACAAGAACGGGGGAATGCCGCTGCCAATCAAACCTGTAATTGCAAAAAACTTTAAACTTGCCATAGGAACCTTGCGAATCCGAGTGATTGCAAAAGGAAGCAAAATTGCGAAGGTGATTACAATGCGCAATGCGCCCAACTCCATGCCCGAAAACGACTCCAACCCCCTTTTTACCAAAATGAACGAACTGCCCCAAACAAGCATCAAAAACACCAATGCTGCCCATTCTTTTGCGCCAATCTTCATGCCCATATTACCGTGGAAAAAAATATCCCGCAAAGGTAACCAAAAACACCCGCACGATGTTGATAGCACTTTAGTTAAAAAAGCTCGTCTTCGCAATTAGTAGCAAAGCATTACATTTGCAATGATGCAGTAGCAAATTTGATGGGGCATCGCTTGAAAATCAGAAAAATGAAACAAAAACCCTTTTCGATTAAAGCAAGGATCAAGAGCTTCGAATATGCCTTTCGGGGGCTTTGGCATTTGCTAAAGGAAGAACATAACTACCGCATTCATATTGTGGTTATGATTGCTGTTGTGGCCGCAGGTTTCATTTTCAGGATAGAAGAATGGGAATGGATTGCTGTAATCATCTGCATTGGGTTGGTGCTAGCCCTGGAGGCAATTAATAGTGCTTTGGAGAATTTTTTGGATTTTGTATCTCCTGAAAAGCATGAAAAAGTGATGAAAATAAAGGATTTGGCGGCAGGGGCGGTGCTTGTTTTTTCCATTGCAGCCGCTATTGTGGGCATCAAGATTTTTCTTCCCCGATTGCTCAATCTTTTGTAG
>DMJL01000163.1 GCA_003451785.1 Bacteroidales bacterium | reverse complement strand
TTTTTAGTCTGTTTGATTGCATAGTGCAAAGGTAATTAATCCTTTTATTGCCCACATGCATTATATATCATCGAACATTCATTTGATAGCAGCATTGAACATTTAGCCCTGAAATTTCTTTAATCTATCCGTGCCATATTCATTTTTTTGTGGTGCCTGATTATGGCCCATTGTTTTGCGCTTTCTTGAGCTATGGCTTTATGCCAAGGGTCGTTTTCTCTGCTGATGGCTTGCATCCATAGCATGTTTGAATAAATTTCTATTATAATAATTCTGAGTTAATTAAATAATTTATCCAAAAATCGCAACCTATGAAAAGAATTGAGTTCGACACAATGGGGCAAGTAGAGGTTCCCTCGCATAAATATTGGGGAGCGCAAACGCAAAGGTCGCTTATGAATTTTAAAATTGGCACCGAAATTATGCCGATTGAGCTTATTCATGCTTTTGCTATTGTAAAAAAGGCATCAGCATTGGCAAATAAGGATTTTGGTTTGTTGCCTGCCCCTAAAGCAGAGGCTATCGTGCTCGCTTGCAACGAAATAATAGAGGGTAAATTTGATGACCATTTTCCACTTGTGGTTTGGCAAACAGGAAGTGGCACACAAACCAACATGAACCTCAACGAGGTGATAGCCAATAGGGCACACGAACTAATGGGCGGCTCTCTCAACGATTCGGCAAAAGGCATTCACCCAAACGATCATGTGAATAAGTCCCAATCCACCAACGATGCCTTTCCAACAGCAATGCACATTGCTGCATATTTAGAAATTACCCAAAAAACATTGCCTGCACTTAGGGTGCTTCAGCAATCTCTTCATCAAAAAGCAGTTGAGTTTGATGGGATTGTAAAGATTGGTCGAACACATTTGATGGATGCAACACCCATTACTTTGGGTCAGGAGTTTTCGGGGTTTGCAGCCCAGGTTGCTCATGGCATTGGTGCCGTTGAAAAAACATTAGAAAACTTAAAACTTCTTGCATTGGGTGGCACTGCCGTTGGTACAGGTATCAATGCCCCCAAAGGCTTTGGCGAAAAGGCAGCAAAACATATAGCCGATCTTACCCTATGCCCTTTCGAAACAGCACCCAACAAATTTGCAGCATTGAGCGGGCGCGATGCTATGGTGGAAACGAGTGGTGCATTGAAGCTGGTAGCAGTTATACTGATGAAAGTAGCCAGCGACCTAAGGATGCTTGCATCGGGACCGCGTTGCGGTATTGGGGAAATCTTGCTTCCTGCCAATGAGCCGGGAAGCTCAATTATGCCAGGTAAAGTTAATCCTACGCAACCCGAAGCCGTTACTATGGTTGCAGCACAAGTGATTGGTAACGATGCAGCTATCACAGTGGGCGGTATGAGCGGTCATTTTCAACTCAATGTTTTTAAGCCAATGATAATATACAACCTACTGCAATCTGCACGGCTCATTGCCGACGCAAGTACATCCTTTGTGGAAAACTGCATTGTAGGTATTGAGGCCAATCGAGCGCGAATTGCCAGACATCTCCACGAGTCGCTTATGCTGGTTACAGCCCTGAATCCCCATATTGGGTACGATAATGCTGCGAAGATAGCTAAGCTTGCCCATGATGAAAACCTTAGTCTAAAGGAGGCGGCAATAAAAACCGGATTGGTTTCTCCCGAAAATTTCGACTTATGGGTAGATCCCACCAAGATGATTTAATTCAGCATTAGCTACAATGGGGTGCTAAGTATCCCAAAAACAAACCACCGCCTGATCAATCTTGGTAAGGCGGTGGTTCTGGTATATTTGGGAGGTTAGTGATGCCACAAATCTTGCTCGAAGTCTCTTATAGCGTTTCTTGCTCTCTGAGCTTCCAAAAGGGCATCAATTCCGGTAAAGTAATCCATTATACGCCTATCGTGTACATTGGAAACCTTATAAATGTAGCTGCTGAAAAATCTTCTTATAAACAAATCATCAAAACTCATTCGGTGTGTGTCGTTGTGGCGATTGAAAACTTCAGCTCTCACCAATACTTGCCTTGCTTCGGGAAAGTAAATCCAGAAAAGGGGCTCATCGCCTCGGATTTCCCCGGTTATGGGGTCAATAGCTTCTCTAACGGGCGAAATGCCAATTATGCGGGCTTCCATTACCGAGCGGTTGCTATCGAAAAACCAATCCTCTTTTATTCGAAAACGCCTTACTTCGCCAGGGTTGAATGGCAGGGTAATGGTAGTGTCGAATTCTTCGTAGGGCGGAGTTGGGCGCTGCATTCTGATGGTTTGCGGACGCTCCAAACGACCAAAAAGTTGAGCCGCAGTAAGCGGAACAGTAAAGTCGTCGTCCACAATATCGTAAGCTGTAATTTCTCCGGCGCGGATTGCATCAAGAATTACCTGCATTAGGCTTCTTCTTCCGTCGGCAGGAATTATAGGGAAGTAAAGTGGCTGATTCATTTTTTCCCTAAGGTCTATCACCTGCCATACTCTTCTTGCCCAAAGCACATCGGCTTCACGCACATAAGGCAAAACTGCAGGTCTGCGTTCTTCCACCGTTCTGCGCTCAAAGAAGCCATTGCGCGGAATCATTCGGTTGCCTTGTGCAGGTGCTTGTGCAAACAACAGCGGACCTATTGTAAGACTTACAAAAAATAAAACGATCACCTTGTAATTCATTGATTATTCCTCCAAAATTGTTGAATCATCGTATTGTAAAAACTATTGGCGCCAGTGTACGCACCCTGCCATCGGGACCCGGACGGGTAACAATATTTTCGAAAGTAAACCTTTGTCCAGTTACTGCAGCATTTATCACCTGCATGATTTCGGTGGTAAAGGTATTTCCGGTAGCCTGAAAAGTCCTGAAATCGCCACCGATAGTAGTAACCATCGTAAAGGATGCGATCTCGAAGTTCATGTCGAAATCAAACCCTTGCAATCTTGGTATTATGGCTCTTGCTATTGCCAATTCATCTCTTGTAATTCGCCCCTCACGACGACCTGCAATGTAAGCAACAGGATCGGGCACTGTACGAACCCGGAAAGAGACGGAACCCATATTGCGCGTAGCACCATCTACAAGCGCATTTGCTGTAATTGTGAGATTGCCTGTTGTGCCGGGTGCCACCGAAACAATATATCTGTTACCACCCTGATGCGATAATGAGCCGCCTGCAGAAATGGAAGGACGAATGTTCTCAGTGGGTACGCCCGGAACCGAAATAGAAACCGGATTTGGCACACCGATATAAAACACATTCATTGCATCGGCCGATACAGTTATATTGGGTTGCTGCACCATGAAGCTTGTCTCGAATGGGTACTCTTGAGGTATTCC
>DMJL01000241.1 GCA_003451785.1 Bacteroidales bacterium | reverse complement strand
GCCTACTGACATTGCCGTTGGTATTGGGATTATTTTACAACCAAGCATCTAATTGGCACTTGCACAAACTTGAGAATGGTATTATAATTGAACACGCCCACCCATTCGAAAGAAGTGCTGGAACAACGCCGTTTCAAAACCACCATCATTCCGGGCAAGAGTTAGTTTTCTTAGCTCTGATTTCAAATGTTCTTATAACCATTGTTTTAATCTTTTTCGTATTAGCAATAGCAGCCGTGTTGTTGCCCCAAAAGATTAAAACGCTTCCTTCCATAATAATTTCTACTCCCGCGTTCCCTGCAAATCTATTGAGGGCGCCCCCTTTCAAAGTCATTACAGTTCTCGGATAATGCTTTGTTTGTCTTTAGTGCAATTGCACATAGAAGCTTAGAGCTATCTGACAACATTTTCAAAACCTTAAGGAAAATCACACTTCTTAAAGGCAGATCCAATTTTCAGTTTTTCAAGATTCTGTGGATAATTTTCATGCTTACCTATGCACTATTGTGCAACAAGTATGCTTGAAAATAACCACCAGTTCGTAACCATTTAATTTGATTTAATGATGTTTAAAATATCAATTTTACTTTTTATTCTGATTTTCGCAAGTTTTTCATCATTGGCAGATGTTGACCAAACCCGGCCTGCAACCGATGCCAATATTTTTGGGCATATTCTGGATGCTCAAACCGGTGAGCACATTCCATTTATTAATATTCTGGTCGAAGGAACCACAATTGGTGCCATAACCGATGTTACCGGACATTACAAGCTCACCAATCTTCCTGCGGGGCAATTGGTGTTGGTTGTAAAAGGTATGGGATTCGAAACTTACCGCAAGACTGTAAATGCAGAGGCTAATCGAACCCTAATTATTGACCTAAAGGTAACATCTACGGCAATAGCACTCGACGAAATCGTTCTTACGGCTAGCCCCACAGCCAGAGGCTTTAGATACCAGCCCGACAAGGTGTTTTTGGGAGAAAGGCTTCAGCGCAGAGCCGAAGCTTCGTTTGGGGAGATGCTCAATGGAGAGCCTGGTTTAGCAATGCGTAGTTTGGGTTCTGCTCCGGCAAGACCTGTTATTAGGGGCTTGGATGGCGATAGAATTCTGGTGCTTCAAAATGGGGAACGCATGGGCGATATCTCTGGAACATCAGCCGACCACTCCATTTCCCTCGACCCCATGGCTGCAAGTAGAATTGAGGTAGTACGCGGACCTGCGAGCCTTCTCTATGGCTCTAGTGCATTGGGCGGTGTAGTGAATCTCATTACCAACGATATACCCGAAGATTTCATGGCAGGTATCAGCGGAGTGGTTTCATTCCAAGGTGCATCCGTGAACGATATGGGAGCAGGCTTTGGCAGGTTCACCCATGGCAACGACTCTTGGGCTGCATCTGCAAGGGTATCGTATCGCAATGCAGGCGACATAAATACTCCCATTGGCGATATTACCGGCACAGGACTAAACCAATTCGATGGGTCGTTGGGCTTTGGCTTTAAAGGACAAAACGGAGCGGGCGGCTTTAGCGTAAGCCATACAAATCAGGAGTTTGGTTTGCCCGTAGGGATGGACCACCCCGGTAAAGAGAAAAACATTGTATTAGACAGGCAGGCTTTGCATGGACGATGGAATTTTCAAAGAACCGGCTTTTTCGACCGTGGTACTTTAAGGCTAAACTTATCGCGCATGCACCAAGATGAAGTGGAAACAGAATTAGAAGACGGTATATCAGAAACAAAAATTCCATTGTACTTTGGCAAAGTAGGCTTAAGCAGTTCGGCTATTTTTCAGCACAGACCCGTAGGATTGTTCGACAGGGGAGCATTTGGATTGAACATCCATGCCCATGAAAAGGAAGTGGGTGGAGAAGAAGCTTTTACCCCCGGTGAGAGAAGATTTGCCGTGGGAGCATTCACCTTTCAAGAAGTTCCTTTGAGTCATGTTTTTAGGATACAGGCTGGGATAAGGCTGGATTTGCAGCATACAACTGCCTTGGCAAACCATATATTCTCCAACATCAACAAGTCGCGTTTTGCATTGAATTATTCTGGCTCAGTGGGTTTGAATTACCGTCCGGTGCAGGGTTTGGAGATTGGCGCGCAGTTTGCTCGTTCGCACCGCAATCCTACCATTACCGAGTTGTTTGCAGATGGTCCACACTTGGGTGCCGGTACATTTGAAATAGGCGACGCTGGCCTCGAAGACGAAATAGGCAACGGAGGAGACCTTTTCGTAAGGTACCAAATGGGTGAAGTGCAATTGGAATTAGCTGCCTTTGTTAATCATTTTCACAATTTCATAGTGTTTACGCCCACGGGCGATACCGATGTATCTTCGGGATTTCCTGTATTTAAATACATCGAAGGCGAAGCACGACTCATGGGTGGCGAATTTTCGTTTGCTTGGGATCCACAAGGCGGGTTTAATATGGGTGTGAATTTTGACTATGTTGACGGCAGGCGTTTGGACAATGGCGGAGAAAACTTGCCCTTTATTCCACCGTTTCGTTACCGACTGAATTTGGAATACGATTTCGGCTGGGGTTGGATTGGCGGCACAGTAAATGGTGCAGCCACGCAAAACAAAGTTGCTACCGACGAGCTACCAACAGCGGGCTACAACCTATTGAGTATGCAGGCTGGTTATAGACTCAATGCCGCCGGAAGACATGTGTTGATACTAAGTGCTGACAACTTGTTGAACACTCGCTACCTCGATCACCTTTCCCGTATTGAGAATCGAAACCTCCTTATGCCGGGCAGAAATATTACGCTGGTGTATCGCTGGTTTTTTTAACCATGTAAATTTTTTGGCACAGTATTTGTAATTAAAAAGCCATTGGAATCGTATTCATAAAAATTTCATTTTGGTTTGGTTTGGCAAAGAAGCTCGGTTTTCCGGGCTTCTTTGTTTGTATAGCAGACTATAGAATGTTCCGTATATTTGCGCAAATGCCCAAATCATGCAACAATCTACCAAAAAACTGTTTCTTCTCGATGCCATGGCCCTTATCTACAGGGCTTATTTTGCTTTTAGCAAAAATCCCCGCATTTCATCCAAAGGAATGAACACTTCGGCCATCTTTGGTTTTGTAAACACCCTTTTAGAGATTTTAGCAAAAGAACGACCGTCACATATTGCAGTTGCATTCGACACCAAGGCACCCACCGTGCGGCATGAAGTTTTTGCCGAATATAAAGCGCACCGACAAGAAGTACCAGAAGATATCATTGCAGCCATTCCATACATTATCAAGATTTTAAATGGGTTTAGAATTCCTGTGTTAATGCAGGACGGCTACGAGGCCGACGATATTATTGGTACCATGTCTAAGGATGCCGAAAAAGCAGGATTTAAGGTTTATATGGTTACTCCCGACAAAGATTTTGGGCAGCTTGTTACGGAAAATATTTTTATGTACAAGCCGGCTCGGTTGGGCAATGAGATAGAAATTTTGGGGGTGAAGGAAATTTGCGAAAAGTTTTC
>DMJL01000214.1 GCA_003451785.1 Bacteroidales bacterium | reverse complement strand
TTGAGCATAGCCACAAGATTGGGCCTATCGGGTAGCGATACATGGAGTTTGGCAAAGTATTCTTCGATGAGCGACATTGCAGTATCTGCAAATACTGGGTTTTCCATATATGCACGATCGAACAAATCTCTAAAACCCATATTGGCAGGGTTTGCATTGGAAAGCATTACCAGAAAAAACTCTTTTAAAACTATAGAATCGTTCTTTATTCCTTTTGATGTCCTGTTTAGCCATTCCGGAATTCCAACCTTCCCATTATACACATCGCTAGGCGGAAAAAGCATCACAAAATCTGTCAAAAGATCGATGGTTTTACTCTTGGAGGAATGCTTAATTACATACTTCATGCATTCTTCAAAAACAGTATTTTGGGCGAAATTTTCATAATCTTTTATAAGCAACTGAAATGCCTGCCCTAACAAACTTGCGGCTAACAACTCGCCGGCAGACACTTGTTTGCCATAAGGTTTCAATTTGTTGATATTCATTGCAAGTAGCCTTACCTCAGGCAAAGTATGCAATACAACCATTCCCGTTTCAGAATATTTTGCCTTACTAAGACTATATCTTTCTCTTAGTTTGCCCAAAACATGGGATTCGAAAACACCTAAATCTAACATAGGCTCAGAAGTACTCATAGTAGTGTTTAAATGCGAGATTTGCAAAAGAAAACTAAAGGATAAAAATAGATATTAAACACAACAATATGAAAAATATTTTTGTGCTTACAGTGAAGCTATTGCCCACATTTCATTTAGTTTTGGAATAAAACTTTTTGAAATTTAGCGAAGCAAATAACTTGGAAACCTTGCAAAGGATATATGCAGCGAACTATCCCCCAATAATCTAATTAGGGAAATTGTATTTCGTTTTTTTAATCATGCGGTAAAGCTGGCATAAAACCCCACAGAAGAATATTTCCAGTAAATACTATAGAATGCAACCCCAAGCATTTGGCTGGGGTTGCAGATTGCCGAATTTGCGGGATTCCCGATAATTCGAACTTATCGGAAAAAAATTCCATACTGAAAATTGCTTGCGCTTAATGTTGAAATCACCAACTAACGGACAATTTTCAACCTAAATCTAAGCGATTTTATATCATCGCGAACCTACAATCAGTTTTTGAACAGCAGTTTCGCCTGTATTCCTATCCAGAATGCGAATAAAATAAACACCGGGGGTAAGATTCTCTCGATACAATACCAATCTTTCACCACTCCTTCCAGTAAGATTGTTAACGACTACCCCTTGCATATTGAAAATTTGCAAATCAAAAACACTTCCACTTTCGGGCAATTCAATCTGTGTACTTTCCATCATGGGATTTGAAAAAATTCTCCACTGGCTGATAGAAGGTATTGGCCTATTTACTGAGGCAGGCGTACCTGGCGAAGCCGGTGCGATTGGAATAAGCCAATCGCGACCTTGATTGTTGTTCCACTGGTTTCCTCCTTAGAAAAGAACAAAATTCACACTTTGAATTGTCTGATTTGGGATATTGAAAGGCCCGATCGTAGCGGCAAAGGTTTGCCCAGTTTGCACAAAGGGTGATTGCACCGCCGGTCCTGTGTTGTTGAACAACTGACTGCCTACTGGCAGAAAACCTGCTGCCGGCTGCTGCCATGTATTAACACCCCAATGCAAACGAGAAGTATTGCTCATTTGATTATCGCCGTGCACCACAACGGTTACAACATCGTGTATAGTAGGATTGGCAGGAAACCAACTCACACCATTAGTAAATCCTCCAAGGATATGAATGGTCATCACGCTTGTTGATTGACTCAATTGCCAATTAGAATCGCGTACCCTAAAAACAAATTGGGCGTATTGCATTCCCCATTCACCAGCAACATGGCGATACGAAAGATTTTGGGGATTTACCTCGGCACCTGCTTGCACCAATGCTTCGCCAACCAGCAATTGTCCTTTGGCGGGCAACGATTCTATAACTACCGATTGCAATTGCGCCCCCACCAACGATGCGAAGGGGAAGAAGGCAGGGCGAAAGTTTAGGGTGGTTGTTGCTACCGCGCTCACACTGGCATTATGACAGGTTGGATATGGCAATCCAACCCTTATTCCCATAGAATAAACCCGCTCGCTAAGATTTCCTAAATTATCCCTTAGCCTGTAGGTAAATGAAGTAAGAGGCTCTCCCGTTACTCCTGCTGGAGGTGTATAAACAAATGATGCCACATTAGCAACAACTGTACCTGCAACTACAGCTTGCCCATTATAGGAAAGTGTGCCCGATGCAACCGTTGTAACAATATTTATACCGCTGAAAACAGCCTGAGCACCACCCGAAAAAGGAAAATTACCTGCGGCAAATGTGAATGGGGTATTTATGGGAGTTGAAACAAAACTGTTTGCACCAATAGGATTTGTTGATGGCTGATTATTAATAGTAATATGAAAATCATTGCCATTGTTGTTGTTCCATTGTGTTTCGCTCACTCTTATTACGAAGTTAATTCGTTCTGCAACTTGAAGAGGGTTGTTGAACGGTCCAATGGTAACATGGAAAAATCCCTCGGCATCGGGTCCCTGAAAAGGCGTTTGTACAGCACCAGATGCATGGAGCGTGGTATTTGGCGGGCGGTACGCTTCTATGGGTGTACGCCATCTCTGACCTGCTTGCTCTATACCCCAATGCAATCTCGATTGATTGTTTAGCCCACTTGCTCTAATGGTAATTGCCTGATTTTGAATGGGCACTTCGGGCGACCAAGTTACAACATTTCCTCCGGGAGCTTGAGCAGTTGCACTTCCAACCCACACATGCAGTATAGGTGTGCGGGACACATTGCCATGCACATCTGTTGACTCTACATAATAATCTATCAGAACATTGGTGTAACCATTTACCATTGCTGTGAATTCTTGAGCTTTGTGTAGGGGCAACGGATTGGTGATGGATGGAATATCTCTGCCAACCATGGCTATGGATTTCCAAGGACCAACCCCTGCACCTGTAGCATACACCATATTGGCA
Source organism: Bacteroidales bacterium (assembly GCA_003451785.1). Classification (GTDB taxonomy): domain Bacteria; phylum Bacteroidota; class Bacteroidia; order Bacteroidales; family UBA7960; genus UBA7960. The sequence continues at coordinate 3,962 of DMJL01000214.1, read as the reverse complement.
GGTACCACTCTATTGGACTCGCTAATTCGATACTTGAGTGTTACATTTCGCAAGCCGCTCACATCGAATGCGTAAGTCCAAACAGAGAAATCTGAAGGGGCTGGTGCTCTACCTTCCCACTCTACCTCACCCGGGTTGTATGGCAACCTTTGTGGTAAAAATATGCTGGGCGCTACTCGATCTACCCCTCCGGCAACAACAGGTGCTGCTTGATTCATAGCAAGGTTTGCGCCACGAACTGGGTTGGAGTCCCAAATTTCGGTACCATCCCAATACCAATAGCAACTGGTTTGACCTACCATATAATATCTCCAAGATTGCTGGGTTCGGCTGTCGTTGGGACTTATATTGTATGCTGTTTCCACGAAATTCTGTGCGGCAGTAAGTATTCCCCAGCTATTTCTATCCGGACTGTAATTTGGGGTTTGTTGATACATTCCTGGAGTTCCATTCCATTTCAAAAATTGCGGGTCGCCTGCATCGGCACCTACCCAACTTCCATCTTGCACATGTATTGCATCGTCAATTGGGGGCGGATACCGCTCCAAGTAATCCTGGATTGTGGTAACTTGAAACCTGTGCGAATTGGCCTGAAGCCATTGAATCATATTAGCAAAATTGCTATTGTAGAACGACTCGGAGCCACCGCCATGGTTGTCGCCATCGTGGTGCATCACAATTAGTATTGGTCGGTTTGGGTCGGTGTTAAAAGGCTCTAACTGGCTAAGTACCAGCTCATAATTTAGCGCACCGAAGCCTCCCCTTCCATTTTCATTTCCTATATAGCGCGATGCGGGTACCCCGATAATTCGATGGGTAGTGCCTGTTGTAGGGTCGGTATATTTTACGAATCGAGGTTGGTGCGCCCACCTTGCTGAGATGGGTGTGGGTGCCCATAGTCCGTTGAGTTGCACCCAATCGCCCGGATCGGGGTGGCGTACATCAGCGCGGTTGGGCCGTTTAATACCACTCTGGATTCCTGTTGGCGCATTCTCGGCGGCACGCTCTATGTGAATATTGTCAATCAAAACCCACTCTACACCCTCGGCCACAAGTGCAGGTATCATGCGTACTGAAAAAGCCGTTTCGGGAGGAAAAAACCCACGGGAGTATGCTCCTGGAAAGTGGCGGGCAAAAGTTTCACGGTGCCATTAAATCTGCCTCCTTATATCGTTATAGTCCAAAAACGGCATAAGGGGGTGATGATACCCAAAACCTACCATGTCAATCCTTGGATTGCCCAAAACAGTATTCTGATTTTTAATAAGATTCCACGGAGCCTTCCAATTTTTAAAGCCCACACCGGCGGCAGCTAGATTATCGAGATTCTCAATTAGTGAACCAGAAAAACTGACTTGTGCGCCAAAATTGCCAAAACCGGCATTCACACCCCGCATGACCGCATCCCGAGGCCAAGTTGTATAAGGACCACTGCGGCTGGTATGCACATGATTGAGTGAAAAACTAAACCTATTTGCATTGTTAGTTGCTACCACCGACTCGTAGGGGTAGTAAATTGGTTGGTGCATGTGCCAATGAAATGCAATATAGATTCTTGGGCGCGGTGTTGCACCTTGGGCATATACAGCCACAGTTGCTATTAAACCTAAAACTGCTGTTAGTAATAGTCTTTTCATTTTTGAGTTAATGGAATTATTACGACACATTGGAATTTCATTTTATAAAACCGGTTTGCGGCAATAAAAAATGTCGGCAAAAAACCATTATCAAAAATAGTATTTAATGCCAAAAGTTATACATCATTCTCAAATGGGCAACAAATTACTGACACATAAAATACAACACTCAGCTATTCGATACGCATTGAGTGTAATGCAACAAGCATTTGGCGATGAAATAAAATAAACACTTTACAAACCATTATAGTATTTTCGAAACGGTTTTTACGGTAAAAACAAAATGCTTCCTCCATCAAATAGGCAACCATCATAAAGTTCCACGCAATCAATTCCCCTTTTGATTAATTCTTCATTTAAGGCATCGCCTTGGGGTAAATGTCTGAGGCTTCCTGCAACAACCCATTTCGATTGCCAAATACCTGAGCATCCGCCAATAAAACCATGCTTATGACCGAGAAGTGTTATGGTGGATGGGCAAACGAAAAAAACTTCCTTGCAATGGGCTTTTAATGCCTTTTCAATTCCCTTATCGCTTGTGATAAAAAGGTCCTTGATTTTTATGAGATTACATCGTGTGTAGGCTTGCTCCACATTAATGTGGAGATGCGCACATGTTGCACGAATTATCGTCGGGTCAGTAATTTGTAGTTTATGCACAACTATGCTTTCATCCACAAAAGCATTGTATGCTGCGGTTTGGGGATATTGAGGAGCAAGGTTAGTATCGCCAATTTCAAATGATTGGTTGTGGTGTGTCAAAAATTCGAGTAATTCCTTGGGAGCATTGGGTGCCACAATAACATTGCTTGGAGTTTGGCAAATGAAAATATCTGGATGCCCCGAAATGCTATCGTAAACAATTCCGGTGGTTTTTAGCAAAAAAAGTTCTCCCATGCTATGGAGCTTCTCCTGTGCTTCTTTGGGCAGTCGGTGGTCAGCTATAATCAACATAATACTGCATTCCGGTTAAGTTTGAATCCATCTTTATTTGTATTTTGCCATAAGTCTCGGCAAGCCATTGCTTGTTGCTTTTGCGATGGCCAATGGCTGCATTCACTTCTGCGGGAGCTACATACAGAATAGCTTTGCCGATAGGGGGTTGGGTTAATGCCGCTCGGATTTTTCTATGCCAGACTTCCGTTTTTACCAATTCTCCAAAAGCTGGATGGAATGGTCCGGCAATCAAATCGGTTCCATTAAGAAATCCCTCCGATGGGTGCAGACCCATTCGTAGGATTTTCACTTCCTTCTCCGTAAAAACATCAAAAAGTGTGGCGCACAAATCTATTGCCTCGCTGAGGGATTGGGGCTTGTATTTATTTGCAAAGTATAGGCTTTCCAATTGTGTGCCCTTCACCACCAGCGTTGGATAGATGCGGGTTTCGGTTGCACCTAATGCAATGATTTTATTTGCAGTGTGTAAGCTTTTCAAAGGGGTGTCGCCCGGCAGTCCCGTCATCATTTGCAATCCTAAGGTAAATCCTCTTTGAAGTATTTGCCCGGCAGCATCCTCCACATTGGCTGCAGTGTGTCCTCTTCCACTCTTGATGAGAACTTCATCATTCAAGGATTGGGCACCCAATTCTATATTGCTCACCTTGTAATGCGCCAAAAGGTCTAAAACATCTCGATTAATATAATCGGGACGGGTAGAAACCCGAATACTCTGAATGGCGTTGCTGCTCAGCCACTTGCTGGCAACACCAAGATACCGCTGCTGCTCATCGAAAGGAAGCCCTGTGAAACTGCCTCCAAAAAACGCCAATTCTACTATCCGCTCCTCTTTGGGCATGGTATTTTGCCAACGGGCAATTTGGCTATCTATGTCTTGTGGAGATGGGATACAACCGCTTCCCGTAATCTTCTTTTGATTGCAGAATGCACATTGGTGTGGACAAGCGGCTTCGGGTATGAAAACGGGTATTCTATAAAAGCGCATGAAGTGGTTTTTGCAAAATTACGATTTCGATAATTTTTACAACTACTAACCATTCTTTTAGCCAGCATCAGGTTGTTGGCCATCAAAATATCTTTGGGATTTTTCTGCAATGTAATGACAATTTGCATTATGGAGATTCACAAAAACTTAAACATCTCCTTATGGCATTTTTTCGAGTTTTTATATCATGGTCAATTTTGAAAGATTTAAAGGATTTTTTACCGCAGAGAACGCAAGGTGATACCGCAAAAAACGCTAAGAAAAACCAGTAGCGAACTTTGCGAAATGCTTTGCGCTCCTTGCGTTTTAAAATCTTATTGAACGCAGGATAAAACCGCAAAGAACGCAAGGTGAAAACTGAAAGAACGCTAAGAAAAACCAGT
>DMJL01000130.1 GCA_003451785.1 Bacteroidales bacterium | reverse complement strand
CCGTAGAAATTAGCACCAAACATGGGCAAGTCCATAGTAGTAGGTGCCAAAGCAACGCTGCGAGGAGCAATTATGCCAGCTACTGAATGTACTTTTAGCCCAGAAAATTGCGTAGTGAAATTAAGATCAAAAGGACCATTAGAGCCAGGGCCTATTACATCGAAACGAACCTGCACCTCCATGTCGAAGTTATTGTGAATATTCCCCACGCTGTGAAATGGGAAAAAAACATTTGCCAAGGAAACACTTCTGGAATTTGCAGTGGGGGTAAGCGGAACCTCCACCCTAAGGGGCTGCCCTATGGAAGTTCTCACTTCTGGAAATACAATAATCGCAGTAACCCGATGCCCCGCAGCCAATAATGCCGGCGAACTAAGTTGAAAAAATAAATTACCGGCCGAAAATCTAACTGAGTCCAAGCGATCGTCCATGCCTGTATTAATCTCCAAGGTGCGCTCCACAACAGGCAAATCTGCAACCGAAAAAACCGGTGCAGAGATGTTTATAGTTTGTTCAGGCATTTCGTAGAATTCCGAAGCAGTTACGGATAATACCCTCTCATTGAATACCAGACTAATCTGATGGTCGGCACCAACTACGAAAATGTCGTTGTCTTCGTCGGGTATAATATCGTCAATGGAAATATCTGAGTTTACAAGCGGAAGTAAAAATACTGCATCATTGTTGAGATCTGGCAACTGATCGAATTCCAAATAGCTGCTATCGCAAGATACAGCCACTGATAGACATGTTATTGTCAATAGTCTAAGAAGGATTTTCTTAATATGTGTTTTCATGCTTCATGCTTTAAGGATTATAATTACTGTTAGATTCTCATTTTAATGAGAATTAGAAATGGCAAAAGGTTTATTTATTTATTCGTAGTGGTCAAGTTCGTTCTCTATGGTAAATTGAACAAGTGTAATGACTATATACGAACTGTTGCAATTCAGCCAAGAAAACTAAACCGACAATGAGAAAAAAAGCTATTTTCTATTGGTATAGCATTCATTCTCTATAGGATTCTGATCATAAGCTACTATCGCCAATCAGGGGGACGATGCATCAGTAAGGGGCTTAGCTGATGTATGGTAAATCTCATCGCTCCCGAAAATGAAGTTCAACTTATGATTCTATACTATCAACAGCCTTTTTATGCGCAGTTTATCTTCTAAAAACCAAAGAATATATCGAACCGACCAATCAAATCTTTAAAAGCCTAAATGAACCTAAAATACAAATGGTAAAAATTGGACTTTTAACTTCTCGCTCGCACCAATATCTGATAACAAATTTAGGAATTTTATTTTGATATAAATGCATAAAACCTTAAATAAATGAATTTGTTTTTACGATTATTAGCGTTTTTTCCCGTTAAACTATTTTCATAACTGTTCGTCTATCAACGACCTAAGTGGATTCACCAAAAGTCATGAAAAACAAATAAACTATGAAAAACTCCCTACCGAATGCAATTTTTAGATCTACTAAGTGAGATAGCATGTTACTGAGCGAAAAGTTTAAGTAAGTACCAATGTTTTTGTAATATGCAGCATAATCACACAGCGGTAGTCAGTTTAAAACCCAATGAGATGCTTAAGATATACCCAAGTATCATTTTCTTGTCGTACTCAATAATTCGGCAAGCAACCATCCAAAAGGAAAATATCAGAACTAAATTGTTTCGTAATCAGGCTGTTCGCGCAAAACTTGCCAAGAATGATTTTTATTCGGCCTGAAAAAACAAAAGTGCTGTATTCCGTTGGTAATTACTAAGTAATTTACACCAAAAGCAGCGTTATAGACTGCCACTTGGTCAACTGCGGCTTGGGTGATTTCTACTGATGAGGCTTTGCACTCAATCATCATAATTGGAATACCCGTTTTTGTATAAACAATTGCATCTGCTCTTTTTTGTAGCTTATTGTACTTAAGTGGTGCTTCTACCGCAATCAATCCTGCAGGATAACCTTTGTATTGAACCATCCAATGCAGAAAATGCTGCCTTACCCATTCTTCGGGGGTGAGTGCCACATACTTTTTTCTAAACACATCGTAAATACATTTCTTACCATCAACTACCCTCGTTTGAACCGGATATGGCGGCAGATTTAGACTTTCCATAATTATACATTTGCGCTTCATCAAAATTAGTAAATTCGTAACCTGTAAAAGAATTCAAAACTTTCAAAATTTAATTTCGCCCACCATGAAAACAAGGGAAGAAATAGTGGAAAATTGGCTTTACCGCTACACAGGTGTGCGAGCCGAGGAGATGGGCAAATATATACTGCTCACCAACTTCAACCAATATGTAAACTTGTTTGCTCAAAAGTTTGGCAGCATAGTGCAAGGTTCTGATAGGGTAATGCCAACCTCTACCCACGAGAACATCAGCATTATCAATTTTGGTATGGGAAGTGCCAATGCCGCCACTATTATGGATTTGCTTAGTTGCGTAAAACCGAAGGCCGTATTGTTTTTGGGAAAGTGCGGAGGGCTAAAAAAAATAAACCGTCTCGGCGACCTTATTCTGCCCATAGCAGCTATAAGAGGTGAGGGAACCTCTAACGATTACTTTCCGCCCGAGGTGCCTGCCCTTCCTGCATTCAACTTGCAAAAAGCAGTATCTACAAATATTCGAAACCACAACCTCGATTATTGGACAGGAACCATATACACCACCAATCGCAGGGTTTGGGAGCACGACAACGACTTTAAAGAATATTTGAAGAAGATAAGGGTTATGGGTATAGATATGGAAACAGCAACAATTTTTTCTGTTGGTTTTTACAACGGAATACCTGCTGGCGCACTTCTACTTGTCTCAGACCAACCAATGATTTCTACAGGTGTCAAAACAGAAGAAAGTGATAAGTTAGTGTCGCAAAACTTTGTAAATATGCATCTGGAAATTGGCATCGGCTCGCTCAAGGAATTGATAAACCACGGACTTACTGTGAAGCATCTGAAATTTCATTACGAAGATTTATAACCCATTAGGCAAACGCACCTATCCATTTTATGGCAATCCAAACATTCGAACAGGTTTACAAAGATATTCGAGCAATAGTTTTCAAACCAGTCTATTTCCTAATGGGGGAAGAGCCTTTTTTTATTGATGTGCTAAGCGACACCATAGAGAAATATGCGCTCAACGAAGATGAAAAAGAATTCAACCTAAGTATCCTCTACGGAAAGGATACCGATATTTCTAATGTGCTTAACGCTGCAAAACGATTTCCTATGATGGCCGACTACCATCTGGTAATTGTGCGCGAAGCTCAGAGTCTGAAGCAAATTAATCCAAAAGAAAAAGCAAAGGATGAGTCGGTAGAACCTAAAGCAAATGTATTACCAGCGAAGGGGGCTAAAAAGAGTAAGCCCAAGGCACCCGACGATTTTGATCTTCTTATAAAATATCTTGAAAATCCATTAAAAACTACCATTCTGGTCATTTGCCATAAGTACAAAACCATAACACCCAAATCCAGATTGTACCAAGCAGTGGACAAATGCGGGGTAATTGTAGAAAGCAAACGGATAAACGAGAGCAAGCTCCCATCGTGGATAGATGATTATGTAAAAAAGAAAGGTTACCAAATCCATCCCAAAGCAGCACAATTGGTAGCCGACCATCTGGGAAACGATTTATCCAAGGTAATAAACGAGCTACAGAAACTCTTCATCGTGCTTCCAAAGGACAAAGAAATAACTCCGGTAGTGATTGAAGAAAACATTGGCATAAGCAAAGATTTTAATATTTTTGAATTGCAAACCGCCATAGGAAGCAAAAACAGAGAAAAGGCATTTCGAATTGCCAAATATTTTGGGGACAACCCCAAGGCAAATCCTTTGTTTATGACGCTTCCGGTTTTATATTTGTTTTTCAAAAAGATAATGCTATATCATTGCACACCCGACAAAAGTCCTTCATCATTAGCATCTGCATTAGGAGTTAATCCATTTTTCGTAAAAGATTATCAAACTGCTGCCAAAAACTATCCACAAGAACATTTGGAAAAAATATTTGCCCACCTACGCAATTGCGATCTACAATCGAAGGGTGTAGGTCAAAGGGATACGAATCAGGGCGAGCTATTGAAAGAATTATTGTTTAAAGTGATGCGGTAACTTGTATCTGATTTTTTTGAATATTTAGGATTGCCCTGCAATGTATTAATTGAATTATAGCTATTTAGAAGGAAATTATTTACGAAAATATTTTGAGCAAACATGAACTATTGGCTTCTTAAAACAGAACCTGAAACTTTCTCTTGGGCAACATTGGCAAATGACGGTCATACCGTTTGGGATGGAGTGCGCAATTATCAGGCACGCAACTTTTTGCGACAAATGAAAGAGGGCGACAAAGCACTCTTCTATCACAGTGGCAAAGAAAAGCAGGTAGTAGGTATTTGTAGTATAGTCAAAGGTTCATATCCAGAAAAAGGTCAAGAAGCAAATAATTGGGTTGTGGTGGAAATAGTTCCAGATCAATTATTAGAAAATCCTGTAACTTTAAAGTCCATAAAAAGCGTACCAGTTCTTTCTGAAATGCTTCTGATTAGACATACACGGCTCTCTGTAATGCCAATTTCATCGCTGGAATTTTATACAATTGTTGAACTTAGCAAAAAACAAAAACCATGAATCTAATTGATATTTTTATTCTACTATGCGTCATTTTTGGAGCTTATAAAGGCTTCAAAAGAGGTTTTCTTGTTGAAGTTGCAATTTTGATTGGGCTGGTGTTTGGTATTTTTCTTGCAGCTATCGGCACAGATGTACTTGCTAGAATCTTGAGTGGATTGGTAAACTGGAATTTGGTTTTGTTGCGAATCATAGCATTTTTGACCATCTTCGTAATAGTTATGGTAATCATAATATTTGTTGCAAAGATTATTGGTCACGCATTGAAGGCTGTACATCTCAACTTAGTCAACCGCATTGCAGGTGTAGTAGCTGGAGCAGCCAAAATGGGATTGATACTAAGTGTTTTAATGATCTTTGTAAACAGTCTTAACCCGACCATCACAATTTTGACCGACCAAGCTAGGGAAGGCAGCCTTTTTCTCACATTTATTGAAAGCCTCATTTGGTTTGTGATTCCGGAATGGGATATCATGCCTGTGGAATAAGTGGAGGCAAATCGAATACCCATTCTACTGCTTTTGCAAGAGCCTTGCTAATCTTAAGTTAGGATTAAGTTTGCCTGAAGTTTTTGCAAAAAGTGGTCAGTGAAATACTATCTTGATTACTTTTGATTTTTCATTAACCAATGGTAATAAATTTTTATCATGAAAAAGACTTTTTTGCTAATTAATCTCTTAATTTACAGTACACTTGCAATTGCCCAGAACCCTTTTATTGTTGATGAGCCTGATGTATTTCCCGAAGTAGAACGACGCGAAATTCGGATGCCAAAAATCGAAGGCTTTGAAATAATGTTGGGCGATTTTCACATGCACACGGTATTTTCCGATGGTCAGGTTTGGCCTACCACAAGGGTTTGGGAGGCTTGGCGCGATGGATTGGATGTGATTGCAATTTCCGACCATGTTGAGTTTCGCCCCAAACGGGATTTTGTAAAAGGAAGCCTCAATCAGGTGATAGAAATTGCCCGCCCCGAAGCCGAAAGAAGGAATATTATGCTTATAAATTCAGCCGAGATTACCAGGCCTATGCCTCCAGGGCATTTCAACGCTTTGTTTCTAACGGATATTGATGCGCTTGAGGTACCAGATGCAGTGGAATCCCTTAAGGCAGCGCGCCGTCAGGGTGCATTCATCATTTGGAATCATCCGTGCTGGGAACGCCAACAACCCGACACCTGCAAATGGTTTCCAGAACACCAAGAATTGCTGGAAAACGACCTCATTCACGGCATCGAAGTATATAATTGGGACAATTGGTATCCCGTTGCAATAGATTGGGCACGCGATAAGAATTTAGCATCTTTTGCGGTCACGGATATGCACGGTACAACGCCAGATATGAGAAATACAGGTAGATACCTCCGACCCATGACCCTTGTGCTGGTTACAGAAAAAACTCAGGAAGGTGTAAAACAAGCTATGTTTGATAGACGCACAGTGGCATTTTTTGCAGGAAAATTATCGGGACCTAATGGATGGCTTAGAAAAATTTTCAATGCGTCGGTACAAGTAAAGATTCAGGATAGGGGCAACAGATCGAGACCAGCTACTGTAATCCTCACCAATACCACCGATATTCCGTTCAGCCTGAAACATGATGATGGAAATATTTTTGAATTAAAGGAACGAAGCTCCATTACCCTGCAAGTACCTAATGCAAGCCTAATAACAGGAATACCTTTAACAGTTACCAACCTATTAACCGGTTCGAACCAGAGTTTGAAGGTTACACTTCAACCTTAAAGGTTTTAAGCCAATTGTAACTGCAAAAAAAAGTTACGGGCAATGCAGGAATAAACATTCTACACTATTCTTCAGACATTTTTTACCCATTGGGCTGCTATACCCAAAATTCTGCAAAACATACACACATAAAAACGCAAAACCCCAAGCTATTCAGCTCGGGGTTTT
>DMJL01000038.1 GCA_003451785.1 Bacteroidales bacterium | reverse complement strand
ATCGAAGGCAAAAACTACATCGTTAAAGACGGTGATATTTTTCATGTTAGGTTTAATGTGTAGGTCTATTCTTTTTTGATCCTTTCCTATTGCATTCTTTTTTCAAAGTTATTTTGCTGGAGTTGTTTTCATTTTTACGGAAGATTAAAACTGCGGGTTTAAGTTTTCCTTCTTAATGCATTAGAAAATAATCGGTTAAGAATCCCAAAAGAATCATTGAGATTTTTGCAGAGCAAGAAAAACTCTGACCTTAGTGAATTCTTCGTAAACTCACGGCTTTAATCCGCAAATAAAATCCATTGCAATGTAGGTTATGATGCTGCCAAAAATGGCTTTTGCTAACTTTGCTGCAAAATAATCCTACCATGCAAAATCTACCACGCTTCAAAATACCCCATGTTGGTAATTTCCACTCAAAGATTACTGTTGTTTTCAGTTTATTCCTTTTGGTTGTATTGGCTTCTTGTTCGCCAAAAACACAGTTGTCGGGAGTGGATAGCCGGCGCAATGTAATTTTCATTCATCCGGATGGTACTTCTCCATCATTTTTTCATGCAGCTCGTTTTTTGCATTACGGGCCTGATGGCACTTTGCATTGGGATAAGCTACCCTACACGGCTGTTTATAAAGGGCACATGAAAAATAACTTAACGGGATCGTCGAATGGTGGGGCTGTTACCCATGCCATTGGCGTGAAGGTTCATGAAAATTCATTTGGACTTGATGAGAATGGTGTAACGGTAGTAGCCCGTTCGGGGAAGCCATTGACCCTACTTGAAGAAGCGCGACAAGCCGGATTTGCAGTAGGTATCATCAACTCAGGTTCAATAACAGAGCCTGGCACTGGCGCATTTGCAACCCGTGCAGAGAACCGCGACAACCATGAAGAAATTGCCCGGCAAATAATAATGCGCGAAGCCGGAAATGATATCCAAGTGGTTCTGGGTGGAGGCGAAGTTTGGTTTTTGCCCAAAGATGTTGCGGGGTTTCATGGATCGTATGGTCAACGAACTGACGGATTGAACCTAATCGAAGAAGCCAAGGAAAGAGGGTTTACAATAGTTTACACATTAGAACAATTGAAAAATCTACCCTCTGAGACCCAAAAGGTTTTGGGCTTGTTTGCAGCTTGGGATACTTATAACGACGATAAGGACGATGCACCGGTAAGGCATATTTATACAGAGGAACAACTTGCCGCCGAAGGACTTACCGACTTCTTACCCGGCACTCCCACGCTTGCGCAAATGACCGAAATTGCCATAAAAATACTTTCTCGAAGCAGTGCAAAGGGGTTTTATTTGGTGGTGGAAGAAGAAGGTGCTGATAATTTTTCTAATAGTGCACTCAATGCTAGAGGAGCTATAGAGGCTACCAAAAGGGCAGATGATGCTATAGGTGTGGCTCTCCAATTCGCAAATAATCATAACAACACACTTGTAATTACCGCATCCGATAGCGAAGCAAGCGGTTTGAGTGTGATTGGTAATCCAAGGCTTGATAACCAAGGCAATGTTGTGCCAACGCGGGAATTTAGAAGGTTAGACGGAAGCGTTTATTTCATAGAGCATAGAGATGGAAAGAATGGTACGCTTACGCCCCCATTTATATCGGCTCCCGACAGAAACAACCAACGATGGCCATTTGCCATTGCTTGGTCAACAGGTGGCGACCATTCAGGAAATGTGGTAGCACGAGCATTTGGATACAGGGCCAATATGCTTAGAGGTACCATTGACAATACCGAAATCTATAGGATTAAGTACAAGGCTTTGTTTGGAATTTTGTTGGATTAGCCAATTCAAGAAGTTCGTCAAACCATGCCATAGAACCTGTAAAAGGCAGATAACTCATTAAAAATAAAGGCATTGAAATAAAATCTCGCTTTGATAACCTTTAAATTGGCAGGGCTAAAGCCCTTTTGGTTATTTTGTTGCTTTCCCCGACCTTAAGGTCGGTGTTAAAATTGTGTTGAAAGGGACTTTTAGAAAGGCTTCAAATTGAGTTTACCCTTTATAATCCATAGTAGGATTTTGATGCTACTTGGTATTAAAAATCAGAATACAGTTTAATGTAGCTTTCTAAGGCTAAACAGTTAGTCGAATCTGCACAGGGGAATTAAAACAATTTATTTAACGGGTGTTTTCTTTTTCAAGGATGCATTTAGCAGGATAATGCCAATAGTGGCTGCAATAAGCGATGAACTCAAAATTGCTATTTTAGCATTGTTAACCACCATAGGATTATCATAAGCTAAGATGGTTATAAAAATGGACATAGTAAAGCCGATACCACCCAAAAATCCCACACCGACTATGTTTCTCCATCTCAAATCCTCGGGTATATTGCAAAGCCCCAATTTGGTTCCTATGAGTGTAAAAAGGAAAATGCCCAAGGGTTTTCCAAATATCAAGCCTGACATAATTCCCAAGCAATAAGTTTGTCCAAAACCACTAATCCAATCAGATCCAAGAGCAATGCTGGTGTTGCTTATGGCAAACAAAGGCAAAATAAACAACATAACGGGTTTGTGCAGTGCATGTTCCAATATTTTTGTTGGCGAATGCGCATTATTGCTGCCATAGGGAATTACAGCGGCAAGCATAATTCCCGAAATGGTTGCATGAATACCTGAGTGCAGCATGAAATACCATAATCCCGCACCTCCAATTAGATAAGGAATAAGGGATTTTACTTTCAGTCTGTTAAATACCAATAGAATTCCCAAAATCGAAAAAGCAGCTAAAAGGCTTTGGACATCTAACGATTTGGAATAAAACAACGCAATGACCATAATGGCACCCAAATCGTCAACCACAGCCAATGCCGTGAGAAATAATTTCAACGACAAGGGTACCCGACTTCCTAAAATAGATAGAATACCAACTGCAAATGCAATGTCGGTGGCCATCGGAATACCAACGCCATCTTGGGCTTGGGTACCATAATTAAACAAGGTGAAGAACAACGCGGGCACAGCCATGCCGCCCAATGCGCCCATCACAGGGAAGGATGCAGTTTTAATACAAGACAATTTCCCGTCAATCATTTCGCGCTTCAATTCAAGGCCTATCAACAGGAAAAAAATGGCCATAAGACCATCGTTTATCCAATGTACAATGCTATCGCCTCCCACTTTGTAATTCCACAGTTGCACATATCCCTCCTTAAAGGATGAATTAGCCAAAAGAAGCGATAGCGCAGTTACACCAACCAAAATCAATCCACCAGC
>DMJL01000179.1 GCA_003451785.1 Bacteroidales bacterium | reverse complement strand
CAATTTAAAGCATTATCATTTTGCATAAATAGCCTTTAATAGCGAAAAAAATCGTTTATAAAATAGCTCTCACTTTTCACAATTTAGCTTTGGTACGATTTTGGATAATATTGTTTGGTTGTTTTAAAGTTCATTTAATAAAGTTTGCAGCGAATTTGCTAATTTTGGAACTTGACAAAGGATCCTTAATTCACAAATAAATATTGGTTTATGCTGTTTAATTTTCTTATTAGTATTCCAGCACAAGGTACCGTTCCTATGGTAGATGCCATTGCACAAATGCCTGCGCCCGGCTTCGAGTCTTTGTCGTTATGGAGTCTTGCACTCAAAGGAGGGCCTGTTATGATACCTTTGTTGATTTTGTCCATAGTAGCAATTTATATTTTTATTGAGCGCTATTTGGCTATCAGTCGTGCCTCGGTTGATGATACCAACTTTATGAACAACATTAGAGATTTTATGCACGATGGCAGAATTGATTCAGCCAAGGCGCTTTGCAAAAACAACTTCTCGCCCATATCGCGTATGATTGCTAAAGGGATTGTAAGAATTGGCCGACCGTTGAGCGATATCACAGCCGCAATCGAAAATGTTGGTAAATTGGAAATTTCAAAGTTGGAAAAAAACATTGCTGTTCTCGCCACAGTTGCTGGTGCAGCTCCAATGCTGGGTTTTTTGGGTACTGTTATTGGCATGGTTAGAGCTTTTTACAATATGAGCATGGCTGGCAACAATATTGATATTAGCTTGCTTGCCGGTGGTATTTACGAAGCTATGATTACCACTATTGCGGGTCTGATAGTAGGAATTATTGGATTTATATGCTACAATGTCTTGGTTGCTCGTATCGAAAAGGTAGTTTTTTTACTTGAAGCCCGTGCGACAGAGTTTATGGATTTGTTGCACGAACCGGCTTCCAAATAACTTTTGTAGAAATGGCAATAAAAATGCGAAACAAACGCAGCTTGCAGTTTAGTATGGCTTCCATGTCAGACTTAGTGTTTTTGCTGCTAATATTTTTCATGCTTACTTCAACCCTCATAGCTCCGCAAGCTATTAAGTTGCTTTTGCCTTCGAGCGAAAGCCGCACTATGGCACGGCAAACCGTTACGGTATATATCAACGAGCAGTTGCAAGTTTTTTTGGAAGAAAACCCGGTTGATATTACCGGCTTGAAGAGTGGCTTGCAGCAAATGCTTTTAAATGAAGTTGACGCAACGGTAGTTTTAAGAGCCGATCGTACAGTTCCCGTTCAAAATATAGTTTCGGTGATAGATGTTGTAAATAGTATTAATAACCTACAAAATACCCGGCATAGGGTGATACTCGCTACCCAACCTGCCCGCTGATATGGAAAACTTTTCGAAAAGCGATAACCGGAATGCCCTTATTGGCACCATATTGTTTCATGCGGTGCTGATAGCCATATTGTTTCTCGTATTTATGCGCACGCCTCCAAGACCTCCCGACGAAGAAGGAGTGTTGGTTGCACTTGGATATGTAGATGTTGGTACCGGCGAGATTGCCCAATACCCATCATTGCCTGCCAGTGCGCCACCACCGGCGCAGACTGCCAATAGGGGTGATGAACAGGTAGTTACTCAGGACACTGAAGAGTCTATAGCCATACCACCTCCTTCGCGTCAACGAACCCAAACACGACCTCAGACCCAAAATCAAAATCAACCCGCAAACCGCCCACCTACCACAGAGCCTCAACGCCCGCAGGTTGACCAACGGGCTTTGTTTCCGGGTGCCAATCAAAGAGAAGCTACAGCTGCTAATCAGGGAGCAGGAAATCAAACGGGAGTGATGGGACGACCAGTAGGAAGCCCCGATATTGTTGCATCTGGCACAGGTCAGGGTGTGAGTTTCAATCTCGAAGGAAGAACATCAACATCCTTACCAATGCCTGTTTACGAAGTGATGCCTATGGGTACGATAGTGGTAAGTATCACAGTTGACAGGCAAGGCAGGGTAGTGCTTGCAAGAGCCGGAGCACGGGGTACCACAAATACAGATACTGAACTTCATCGTCAGGCAGAAGCCGCAGCATTAAGGGCAAGATTTGAGCCAAATTTTGATGCGCCGGTTGAACAAAGGGGCACTATTACCTACCATTTCATTAGGCAAAATTAAATGACTTACAAAGAAACTCTGGAGTATCTGTATAGCCAGTTACCCATGTTTCACCGTATTGGGCCGGCTGCTTACAAAGCAAACTTGGATAATACCCATGCATTGAGCAACCATCTGGGTAATCCCGAAAAGCAATTCAAAACCATACATATAGCAGGCACCAACGGCAAAGGTTCTGTTTCTAACATGCTTGCTTCCATATTGCAAGAACATGGCATGAAAACCGGACTTGCAACATCTCCCCACCTGAGAGATTTTAGGGAGCGCATTCGTATAAACGGCAAAATGATTCCTAAAATAGAAATTGCAAAGTTTGTAACTCGCCACAAGGATTTTTTCCAAACCATACAACCTTCATTTTTTGAAATATCTATTGCCCTAACCTTTGATTATTTTGCCCGCCAAAAGGTAGATATTGCCATAATAGAAACGGGTTTGGGTGGTAGGCTCGATTCTACCAATATAATTACTCCTGAGTTGTCAATTATCACCAATATTGGCATGGACCATGTGAATCTTCTGGGCGACACATTGGATAAAATTGCAGGAGAAAAGGCGGGTATTATCAAGTATAAGACACCCGTTGTAATAGGAAGAGATCAACCAGAAATTTTTCAAGTTTTTTCTAATAAAGCTCAAACCTTGCAAGCACCATTGTACAAGGCTTGGGAAATGTATTGCCCCAAAGGAATTTCTACAAGTATTGTAGCCGGGAAGCCGATGCAGAATGTTCATTTTAATGAAAGTGGCAGCGGTGAATATGTGGTGGCAACAGAGTTGATGGGCAGGTATCAGCAGGAAAATCTTGCCGCAGTTTTGTCTGCACTGAAGATTTTGAGTTTGAATGGAAAAATTTCCGTAGATCCCCAAACCATTGAAAGGGGCTTAGCCAATATAAGCAAGAATACGGGTTTTATGGGTCGTTGGCAAATGATTTCTAAACGCCCAAGGATTGTGTGCGATACCGCACATAATGTTGATGGTGTAAAGCTGGTAATTGACCAACTTTTGAACATTTCCCACAAAACCTTAAGAATAGTTTTTGGCATGGTTGACGATAAGGACATCACCAACATACTGAGTTTGTTGCCCGTAGATGCTCAATATTATTTTTGCAAACCCAATATTCCCCGCGGATTAGATCCCGCTATTCTTGCTAAGCAAGCTGCTATGCATGGTCTTAAAGGTGCAATTTTCGAATCGGTTAGTGCCGCTTTGAAATGTGCTAAGCACGATGCTTCTCCCAATGACCTGATTTATGTGGGGGGAAGTACTTTTGTTGTGGCAGAAGTAGTATAAAAAAAACCAGCCTTAGCTGGTTTTTTTTAAGTAACTATTTTTTACTGCTGGGATTGCGGAGGCTGCTGCTGTTGCAATTGCTGTTCCCTTTCGCGAGCTTCACGGGCTGCTTGCCTAGCTCTTTCGCGCAGCAAATTGCGTACATGCTCCTGCAATGCCTGATTGGCTCTGAATTCTCCCAATATTTGCTGATACTTTTCCATAGTGAGATTTTCTGCATCGAGCAAAGATCTCATGGTATCTTGCATTTCGCGCTGAATAGCTGTAACCAAGGGTGCTGCTTCATTAAATGCAGCAATCTCTGCTTCGGTGAATATGCCATTTGCGAGTTCGCCTATCTGTGATGCCCGGGCAATCTGATTAAAACGCTCCATGGAAAGATTTCTCTCAGCTACAGTTTGGTTTATGCGCTCCTGGGTGGTTCTATTCAGTGGGCTGATTTTCTGATTTGCGTCAAAAAAATTCAATAAATGCTCCGGCGAAAATGGGAATTCTTGAACGGGTTGAGCCGGCTGTGCGGGCTCCTGTCCTTGCATAATCTTTGGAGAAATTACCAAAGAAACCATAGCAAGAACGAAAAATAGATTCGGCAAAAACCGGGCGGAAAATTTTTTCAACAGTTTTTTCATTTGTTCAAAGGGTTAAGGTTAAAAAAGCTCACAAAAATAAAAAACATTTTAAAGGTATTTAAACCAGAGTTTAAATTTTAACTTGTGTTAACGCCAAATTTAGAAAAATTTGGACATTCATAGTTGATAACAAAATTCTGCTTAATATGGTGTAGGCTGCCATTACCACGCTACAATAAAAGCAAATTTGATACCAAAGGCAATTTTTCATAGAATAGAGCTAATAGTAGATGATGATAGTCAGTTTTAAAAACTTTCGAAAATTTATTTCCAATTCAATATTGGTCATATTTTTCATTCTGACCATAGGGAAGGGTCTTCTTTCGTTTACGGATTTTTTAATTCCACTTTCTGCAGATTTCCTTTCATGTATCTATTGCTCTGTAAATGAAGCGTTTTGCTAAATTTTGCAACTTGAAGATTCATAAAAAATGCTAATACTATTCCTTTGTTTTTTTACAGAAACGAAATTGCATTAACTTTATCAACATCTAAAAATTTTCACCCATGAGTGACTTCCTTTTGCATTTTTTAGATGTTTTCTTCTTTGTTTTTCACCTGATTTTGGTGCTTTTCAATTTGCTTGGCTGGATTTGGAAGAAAACCCGACGGCTAAACTTGATAGTACTCCTGCTTACTTTGTTTTCGTGGTTTGGTTTGGGATTGTTTTATGGCATAGGTTTTTGCCCTATTACCGAATGGCATTGGAGTGTACTTGCGCAACTTGGTCAAACCGGGCTGCCTGACTCCTACATTAGCTACCTTATCTATCGGGTTTTAGGGATTTTGCCTCCGCAAACTTTAGTGGATTATGCTACGATGATTGGAGCTTTTCTGGCATTAGCAATATCGGTAGTACTCAATGTGCGCGACTATAAACAAAGAAAGTATAAAACTGTCGCCCCAAGTGTTTGACAAGCCTTTTTGTGATGTAAAAGTAGGAAATTAGAGCAGGCAAGGCCCCTACAGGGTATTAATTGGTCTTTAGGTGGGGTGAAAGCCGTTTTTAGATATGTTTTTTTTGGGGGGTTGTTCTTTTAATGAGAATTTTAT